>CAXBQV010000085.1:0-7333 GCA_963978265.1 uncultured bacterium
GATCTGCAGGAGTTGCTCCTCGGATGAACGCATATCTGCTGCAGGGCCTTGCGCTCGGATTCAGTGGTGGGCTCGCAGACATCCTTCGGTAGACGCCCGAACCACTTCGGCGCCTCGGCCTCTGCGCGTCGCACGGCGGTTTCCGCAGCGGCGAGGATCTCCTCGCGCGTGCGCCACCGGAGCGAGGGGTCGTCGTTCAGATGCTTGAAGAGCGTCGACGGGTCCGAGATTCCGAACACCTTTTCACCGAGCGCTCGGAATTCGTCCTGGATCTTCGCCACCTGCTGCAGACCCACCTCGTGCAGTTCGGCAGCAGTGCGCTTCGTTGTGGTGTGCGCATTGATGAGGGCCTGATACCGCTCGAGACCATTGGCGATATGGCACATGCCGACGTGGTCCTTGTCGCGGGCAGTAGGCAGGACCTCGTTCCGAAGCGCGTCGCGGTACGTGACGAACGCGGGACGCACCTGCGCCGTGATGACGGCCTTCACCTCCGCCTTCCACGCCTCGGCCCCATCCCATCCGGCAGGAGCAGGCAACTCGAAGACGTCCGGTGAGGATGCGAGGTACTTGTCGATCTGGTTCGCGGCATTCTCGACGAGGTGCGCGACCGGGGTGAGCCCGTGTTTGCGACCCAATGCGAGTCTGCCGGTCGCCTGCTCGAGGAACCGCGGGATCTCGCCCAGTCGCTGTACGTAGGCCGCTGCCTCTGAGGCGTTGGTGATGCGGATCATCCGCACGTACGCGAGCAGGGCGGATGACGGTGACACCGGGAAGTCGGAGACCGTGAATTCGTCCATACCGGCGATCTCGAACTCGTCCATGTTGTTCAGCACAGCGAGTACGACGGCCTTCGTCAGCAGGTCCTGGGCGTCGAGTTCATCGTTGCCGATCTCCAGCAACTGCTTGCGCAACTCGTGTCGACGCTGACGGAACTCGGCTTCGGCGGCAACACTGAGATCCGCGAGTCCGGCGTCATACTCCCGGAAGCCCACCAGTGTCGCTTCCAGTGGGTCCCGGTCCCACATGTAGGTCGTGAGGGCGTCCGCAACTGCGTGCAATCCGGCATGAGTCATGGGTGAAAACTTAGGACATCGGGGCTGTTTTTGCCCGCATCGCCGGCTGCGCTAGAGTTCCGTCCGCGCACCGCTAGCTCAACTGGCAGAGCAGCTGACTCTTAATCAGCGGGTTGTAGGTTCAAGTCCTACGCGGTGTACAAGACGGAAGCTCCGCACAGCGGGGCTTCCTCTGTTGCTCACCCCTGTTACATTCACCGCATGCCGGAACAGAGCAAGCAGCGCGATTCCTACTTCCCTGCGATCGAGAAGAAGTACGGACAGCCGATGTCGTATTGGCATGGCGTCATGGCGGAACTCGCCGACGAGAAGTATCCGGCGCAGATCGCGTTCCTCAAGGAGAACCACGGTTTCAGCCAGACTCATGCGAACGCCCTCGTCATGTACTCCCGGGGATCGACCACGTCGAAGCGTTTCACCACCTTCAGCCAGTACCTGAAGACCTGCGATGCGCAGCAGCAGAAGACCATCAAGGCAATCTTCGCCAGCATCCAGAAGTCGTACCCGAAACTCGAACTCGTCATCGCATGGAACAAACCGATGCTGAAACTCGGGGATGCGTACATCTTCGGCGTCGCGGTCGCGTCCAAGCACATTCTGCTCGCACCGTTCGATGCGACGATCCTCGGCAAGCTGAAGAAGGAACTGGCGGACTACACGGTGCTCAAGAAGACCGTCCGCGTCCCCTCCGATTGGGACGTCGATGCGAAGCTTCTGAAGACGATGGTGGGTCTGGCCATCGCAGCACAACGCTGATCAGTGACCGATGACCTTCCAGAATCCGGAAGCCAATGCAGACGGTCGTCCCGTGACCGTCTCGCGTCGATCACTGTAGGCGAACAGCTGCGTGACAGCGTTGACACCGAGCCAGCGGAACGGTTCCGGTTCCCACCGACGACTCGTCCGCCCAACCCATGGCAGCCCAGTGCGGCTCGTCTGTTGCCCCAGGATCTCGTCGGCCATAGTTCTGCCCGCCAGATTGGACGTCGCGACGCCGTCGCCCACATAGCCGCCGGCCGTTCCGACACCAGTTGAGCGGTCGTAGTGCAGTGACGGGTACCAGTCCCGGGGAATGCCGAGTGCACCTCCCCAGAAATGTGTGTACTCGACGTCTGACAGCGCAGGGAAAAGGTCGGCGAGGATGTCCTGCAGCATTCGGTGCACCCGCGGATCGCGATCGAAGGCGGGTTTGATGTCGGAGCCGAAGTGGTACGGCGCACCACGTCCACCGAAAGCGAGCCGGCTGTCCGCGGTGAGTTGTCCGTAGATGCGGAGATGGCGTTCATCAGTGAAGGCAATCCGCTTGCGGAGACCGGTCGCAGCGATTTGGGCTTCGCTCAGCGGCGCAGTGGCCAGCATCAACGAGTAGATCGGCACGAGGTCGCGCCGCGCCTGCGGCAGCGTCGCCGTGTACCCCTCGAGTGCACGGATCACGTGCCGCGCGCGCACGACGCCGCGATTCGTGACGAGTCGCCCGGGCTCGATGGCCGTTACGAGCGTGTCCTCGAGGATCCGCGCTCCCCGTGCACGAACGGCGCGGCCCAGCCCGGCAACGAGCTTCGCCGGATGGATCACCGCACAATGCGGCGTATACGTGCCGCCGAGCACCCGGGTGGCGGTGATGTGCTGCGCCATTTCGTCGGCATCGAGCCAACGGATCTGGTCGTCGCCGAAACCCCACGATTGCCATTCCGCGATCTCGGCCCTGGCGTTCTGCACCTGCGCCGAATTGCGCGCCATCGCGACATAGCCGTTCTGCTCGAAGTCGCAGTCGATGCGCTCCTCGGCAATCACGTTCGCGAGTTCACGAACCGTTGCGTTCATCTCGATCTGCATCGACCGCGCCGCTTCTCGCGAGGACCGTTTCGCCATGCAGTGCAGGCTCGCGGGGAAGATGGCCGATGCCCAACCGCCATTGCGTCCGGAGGCGCCGAAGCCGACGACGAAACGTTCGACGATCGCGATCCGCAGATCGGGACGTTCACGGAGCAGGTAGTACGCCGTCCACAGCCCTGTGTAACCGGCCCCGGCGATCGCAACGTCGACGTCGAGATCACCGTCGAGCCGCTCCTGTGGTTGCCACTCCCCCGGCAGCGTCGAATGCCAGAAACTCAGATCGTCGAATGACTGCTGCATGCCCCTACCCCCAGCCCAGTTCGTGCAAGCGGTCGTCGTCGATGCCGAAGTGGTGTGCGATCTCGTGCACCACTGTCACGCGGACCTCGCGCACGACGTCCTCCTGCGTTTCGCAGATGCGCAGGATCGGCAATCGGAAGATGGTGATCGTGTCCGGGAGCAGGTCGGCGCCGACATAGGACACCCCGCGCTCGACCAGCGGCACACCCTCATACAGGCCGAGCAGCTCCGGGTCGTCGTCCGGCGCTTCGTCCTCCTGCAGGATCACAACGTTGTCCATGAGATCCGCGAGTGCTTCCGGAATCGAGTCGAGTGCCTCGGCGACGAGTTCCTCGAACTCCGCTGCGTGGATCTGCAGCATCAGCGCAGTGCCCGCAATGCCGCCTGCGCCGCTCGTCGGCCACTGACGAGTGCGCCCTGCTGCGAGGGCGTATCCCGGTGATCGCCGGCGAGCCAGACTCCGTCGCCCGCGTCGATCGGCCGGAACAATGGATCGGTGACGCCGAGGGCGGGGAGTGCATGCTCCACCACCTGGGCCCGAACCAACTCCCACTCGTTCGTGCTGGTGCCCCACATGCGCTCGAGCTGCTGCTTCACCTGCGCTGCCCGGTCCGCGCTTGCGTCGGTGCCGAGCGTCGTCGATGACATCAATGTGCGGCCGCGGGACGCGTACGACGGCGCAACCTTCGAGATCGCGACACTGTTGATTACCGGTCCCCGCGAGAGGCCGTCCACGAGGATCGCCTTCTCGGTCGTCGGCGACGTCGAGGTGGCGTGGTACCACGTGGTGCACGCCCGGGTCGCTGGAACTTGCATCTGCGGAAACCATTCGCGCGCCTGCTGCGGATCAACCGCGACGATCACCTGTCGGGCGTCGATCCGGCCTTGGTCGGAGTCGACGCCACCACTTCGCACGCTGTGCACGCGTGTCTGCAGCCGCACCGAACCCTGCGGCAGTCGCATCTCAAGCGCCCGTGGAAGTGCACCCATACCGCGCGACGGCAACGCGGGAGTGCCCTGCACGAAGGAGCGAAGCACGAATTCGCCGTAGCCGGCGGCAACGTTCGCAGGATCGTCGAGGAACACGCCGGTGAGGAAGGGGCGCAGCACGCGCTCGTAGGTCACGGTGTCGACGCCGTCGGCCTGCAATGCATCCGCGACGCTCCCTGCACGTGGTGACGGCTGGCCGAGCGTGCCGCTCAACCAGGTCTTCGCAATGGCGATGGCGAGTCTTGCCTTCGCCTTCGGATCGCCGACGTGCGCTCCGATCGTGGAGAGGAGCCACTGCGGTTTGCGGAGGGGATCACCCAACCGTGCGATGCCCTGTTCGAGCGCCACCATCACCCCCGCGTCGAAGCGACGCAGGTCGAGTTCGTCGAGAATGCCGAGTGACTGCAGTTCGGGGTACGACGGATTGAGGATCTGGAAGCCGCGATCAAGGAGCAGACCGTCAACCTCGTCGGTCCGAACACGGCCACCGACGGCGTCGGCGGCGTCGAGCACCAGCACCTGCCGACCAGCGGCGTGCACCGTCAACGCAGCATGCAGTCCGGCGAGACCCGCACCGACAACGACGACATCCACTTGCTCGCTCATGTCGCCATCGTAGAACGATCCGGCAGGTCAGTCGCGGTCGTATGGAAGTCTGAAGTCCAGAGCCAGCCCGCCGAGCGAACTTCGACGAAGTTCGATGTTGCCGCCGAGTTCACGGACGACGGCGGTCATGATGCTCATGCCGAGACCGCTTCCGCCAGTGGCGCGCGAGCGCGAGGTGTCGAACCGCTGGAAATGGCCGATCCCCTTCGCATAGTGCTCATCGGAGAGACCCGGTCCACCGTCCTCGATCGTGAGGACCACCTCGCTGACGTCGTGATGGAGGTCGATGTTGACCGCCGCATCCGCCGGCGTGTGCCGCTGGACGTTCGCCATCGCATTCGCGATCGCCCGGTGCATGTGCGACGCAACCGCCTTCACATGGACGCCCGCCTCAATGTTCGTTGTTACGACGCGATCGGGTTGGAGCAGGCGGAAGTCTTCTGCCATGACGCGCACCAGCCCTGTGAGATCGATGTCCGAGAAGTCTTCTGCTCGCGTGCTCCCGATCTCGGCAAGTAGGAGCAGGTCGTTGATGAGCACTTCCATGCGGCCGGCTTCGGTGCGCATCCGCTCAAGCGCGCGTTCCCGTTGCTGCGCATCAAGCCCATCGGGACGTTCAAGCAGTTCCAGATAGCCCTTGATGACGGTCAGCGGTGTGCGGAGCTCGTGCGATGCATCCCCGAGGAACTCCTGCATGCGCTCATTCGCAATCCGCTCGGTGACAAGTGCCTGCCGCAGGGACAGCACCAATCGTTCGAGTGCAGTAGCGAGCGTCCGCGCCTCGCTGGTGGAACCGGATTGGGGCACCGCAACATCGGCACCAGCCGCGATCTCGGATGCTGCGGACACCAACTGCTCCACATGCCGGATATCGCGGCCGACGAACCGACTCACCACGAATGCGAGCGCAGCGTTGAACGGTAACCAGAGCCAGAGGATGCGACCGAAGTTGTTCTGCGACTCCTGGTTGATCGCGTTGAGCGAGGCGGCAAGCACGAGCTTCGCGCCATCGGGCAGCGCGATCGCAAGGAGTCGGAATCCGTCGGCGCTGCTGACCGGCCGCGCTTGGGCAGCCGTGATCGTGGCGCTAGCGGGGGTCGCGACATCCATCGTTGGGATCGTGCTCAACCAGACGAGTTCGGTGCGGGGGGCGACAAATCCCAATGCAACCGGAATCGGACTGTCATCCACCGCCAAGGTCGCTTCCGACACCGGGTCCGCCGGATTGGACGCGACCTGCTGCGCAATCACGCGCAGAGCGTCGTCGACACTCGAGATCTGACTCGCCTTCAGCAAGGCGATTGCTGCGCTACCGAGAACAAGCGTGCCGATCGCCGCCGCCGTCACAACCGACGCGGCGATCCGCGTTCGCAGATTCACTGGGCCTCGATCTGGAATCCGACACCGCGAATGGTCTTGATGCCTGCGAAGTCACCGACATGCAGTTTGCGGCGGAGGTAGGAGATGTAGGTGTCGACGACCGAAGTGTCGGTGTCGAAGTCGATGCTCCACACGTGCCTGAGGAGTTCGCTACGTGTCACGACCCGGGTCTGGTGCGCCAGGAGATACTCGAGGAGTCGGAACTCCGTCGGCGACATCTCGACGGCTTCATCGTGCATCTTCACACGATGCACTCGGGCATCCAGTTCGATCGGGCCGCAGCGGAGCACTTCGCTTACATCTTCGGTTGCGTGCACACGACGCAGGACCGCCTGCACGCGAAGGAGCAGTTCCTCGAGCCCGAAGGGCTTGCGCACGTAGTCGTCGGCACCGATCTGCAGCCCATGCGTAACGTCAACCCGGTCCCCGCGGGCGGACAACATGATCACTGGTGTCAGTTGCCCACGGTCACGGATGGCCTTCACAAGTTCGAAGCCGTTCATCTGCGGCATGTTCACGTCGACGATGAGCAGGGCCGGCTGGGTTCGCGACATGATGTGCAGCGCCTCCTGGCCATCAGCGGCCTCGACTGCGTCGTACCCGCCGAGCCGGAGGGCGTCGCCGATCAACTCGCGTACGCCGGGTTCGTCGTCGACAACCATCACCAAAGGCTTCACACCCCTATTCCACCCCATCCGGGCAATCCGCAGGGGATCCTCAGGATTGACGCCGCTGTTTCTCAACCATTTCACAACCTCGAGCGGCACAATTGCCGTGTGAAACCGCACCGGGTCCTTGCAGTCGTGGTGGCTGCCGTGCTTGCGGCCGCGCCAGCCGCAGCTGCGGACAAGCCGAAGCCCAAGCCCACAGATGCCAAGCGAATGATGGTCTCGAAGCCGACCGGCGCTGCCTCCATGGACATGCAGCAACGTGCGTACTTGGATGCGATGAAAGCCCGCAAGGACGCGATCAAAGTCATCAACCAGACGTTCGGTGCCGCGGTGAAGCAGGCGCAACGCGTCTACAAGGACGCACGCGCCGCGGCGAAGAGTGCCGACGCGAAGAACCAGGCCGAAGCGGCCCGGAAAGCCAGCATCGCGGCAGCGTCGCGTGTTCGCCAGAACGCAATCAACGCGCTCGGTCCG
>CAXBQV010000086.1:0-7305 GCA_963978265.1 uncultured bacterium
GTGCTGCGATTGCTCCAGGCGTGCATGGTGGCGCACTGGATGAGCACGTCACCCGCCTTGAGCAGCGTTTCGTTCTCTTCCATCACGGCATAGATCTCGCCCGAGAGCACGATGGCGTAGTCGACGGTCGAGGTGGTGTGCATCATCGGATGGCGCTTGGCACTCGCGTCGCGCGCAAGCGCGGCCGCGCCGCCAACTGGGATTGTCGCGGCAACTGGTGCAGTGACGCGTTCGCTGCCTGGGATTGCCACGGCAGAAATCAAGAACGCGCTGCGTCGTCGGCGGCAATCGGCAGGTGACGGCTGGTTCACGGTTGAGCTCGGCATGCTGCGGGAGACCGGCAACCTGGTGTTCCACGCGTCGCTGCTGGGCGTGCTGCTTGCAATCGCAGCGGGTACCACTCTCGGCTACCACGGTCAGGTGATCGTGCGCGAACATTCCGGCTTCTCCAATGTGATCGCGCAGTACGACTCCTTTGGCAGCGGCCGTTGGTTCCAGACCAGTTCGATGCAGCCGTTCACCGTCACGCTCTCAGACATGAAGGTCGCTTACCAGGAAACCGGAGCGCAGGCCGGCAGCGCCTCGGATGTGGCGGTGCGCCATGTGGCCGAGCGTCTGGCCAAGCGCTTCGGCGCCGCCATCGGTGAAGGCGCTCTTAAGTTTCGCGAGGCCCTCGACCGTTGTGTCCGGGCGCATGCCCTCATCGCGCGAGACCGTTCTCGCCTTGGGGCTGGGTGCCCGACGGACCGATGATCGCCGTCAATGCGTGAGCCTGAAAGTGTGACCGACGCCGAGGTCGTGTGCGACATCCTGCATGACGTCGTCCGCCGGCGACATGAACTCGTTCTGTACGACACCGAGCATGCGCGACGCCTGGTCGTACCACGGGTCGAGCTCCTCACCCCAATTGGTGATGTGCGACCACTGCTCATCAGCGAAGTAGGACGCCGGCGGCTTGTACAACGTGTTTGCGTACACGAGTGAACCGCCACCGACACCCGCGCCGCAGAGGACCACGGTGTCGGGCAGGAAGTGGATGCGCTGGATGCCCTTCAGCCCCAACTTCGGGAAGAAGAGAAAGCGCCGGAGGTCCCACGAGGTGGCCGGGAAGTCCTTGTCCTCGAACCGCGCCCCGGCTTCGAGCACGGCGACCGAGTAGCCCTTCTCGACAAGCCGCAGCGCAGCGACGGATCCGCCGAATCCGGATCCGACGATGACGACGTCGTACTTCACTTGATCCCCAGCAGCTTCAGGATCCGCACGGCACGTGAGGCCAATATCGCCCAGGTTTCGTCGGAGAACCGACCGGGCGCGAGCGGGAGCCACCGTGACTGGGTGGCTACCGTCTGCGCCTCCGTGTACTTGAGGAGTCCGTCGACGCCATGTCGACGTCCGACGCCACTCGACTTCATGCCGCCCATCGGCGCATCGACACTTGCGTAGGCCGCGCCGAAGGCTTCGTTGATGTTCACCGCTCCGACGTGTAGGCGCTTCGCGAGCGCTGCAGCTTTGCGCTTGTCTCGGGCGACGATCGAGGCACTCAGGCCGTAGTCGGTATCGTTCACTCGCGCGACCAGTTCATCCTCGGTCGTGTAGGTGTAGAGCGTGCAGAGCGGACCGAACGTTTCGGTCTTGCATACAAGCATGTCGTCGGAGACGTTTGTCAGCACGGTCGGCGCGAACATGAGCGGTCCCAAGTCAGGACGTGCAACGCCACCCGTGAGCACCACTGCGCCCTTGCCGACGGCGTCGGTGATGTGCTGTTTCGTGCGTTCGAGTTGGCTGCTGCTGATGAGCGGACCCATGTCCGCACCCCACCCGATGACCGAGCCCAGCGACATACGTTCCACTGCCTCGACGAACGCATCGGTGAACGCACGTTCGCGCGCTGCCGGCACAAGAATGCGCTCGGTACCGATACACAGCTGTCCAGCGTTCGCAAATGCGCCGCGCACCGCAACGTCGACGGCGTGCTCGAGATCCCCATCCGGCATCACGATGCACGAGTTCTTGCCGCCGAGTTCGAGGGAGTAGCCGACGAGTCGTTCACCGGCGCGGGCAGCAACGATCCGACCTGTGCGGGTGGAACCGGTGAACATGATGTAATCCGCGCGCTCGGTGATGAACGGTCCAACCACCGGGCCCTCGCCGACGATGATGCGCACAACATGCTTCGGAAGGCCCGCCGCGTACAGCAGATCGATCGCCATCAGCGCGGTGAGCGTTGTCTGGAGGTCCGGCTTCAGCACCACCGTGTTTCCCGCGATGATGGCGGGAAGCAGATCGGTGACCGCCAGTGTCAGTGGGTAGTTCCACGGTGAGATGACGCCCACGACGCCAATCGGATGCTGTTCTTCGCGCACCCTCGTGACAAGTGGGAACGCGCCACGCCGCTTCGTGGATTCGAGGAGTTGCGGTGCGGTGGTGACGTAGTAGCGGCAGACGTTTGCGATGTCGAGTACTTCATCCATTGCGCTCGTGCGCGCCTTGCCGTTCTCCCACTGCACGACGTCGCACAGCGCGGATTGCTCGTCGAGCACGAGATCGTGGAACTTCTCGATGATCGTCAGTCGATCAGCGAGCGGTGTGGCGGCCCAGGCCGGTTGCGCTGCGCGAGCTTCGGCGAACGCCCGATCGGCGTCGGCCTCGGTGCTGTGGGGAACCGCAACCATCGGTTGCAGATCGAGTGGCGAGAGTTGGGTGGTGCGGTGCGCCGAAGGTGACGCAACGATGTGACCGATCAGCCGGTCGATCTCAGCCCAGTCGAAGTCGGGACGGGTGCTCACGTCGGCAGCGTAGGGCCTAGGCGCGATCGACGATGATCTCGCACCGCTGGAAATCCTTGACCGTGGTGTAGCCACACGTGGCCATGGCTTTCTTGAGCGCTCCGGTGAGGTTCATGGTGCCGTCTGCAGTGTGCGACGGCCCCACGACGATGTCATGCAGGGAGCCGATGGTGCCGAGTTCGACGACCTCGCCGCGCGGCAATTCGGCGTGCGCTGCTTCACGCCCCCAGTGGCGTCCGTTGCCCGGCGCTTCGATCGCCCTCGCCAGCGGCGAACCGACCATCACGGCATCGGCCCCGCAGGCAAGCGCCTTCGCCATGTCGCCGCTGCGGCCCATCGCGCCGTCGGCGATCACCTGCACGTAGCGGCCACCCGATTCCTCGAGGTATTCGCGGCGGGCCGCTGCCACCTCGGCGACCGCAGTGGCCATCGGGACCCGGACACCGAGCACATCGCGCGACGTGTGTGTGGCGCCGCCACCGAAACCGACGAGCACGCCGGCTGCACCGGCACGCATGAGATGCATTGCCGCCTTGTGCGATGCAACACCGCCGACAATGACCGGGGTGTCGAGCTGGTAGATGAAGTCCTTCAGATTGAGCGACTCGCTCTTCTCGGAGACATGCTCAGCAGAAACCGTGGTGCCGCGGATGACGAAGATGTCGAGCCCCGCCTTGATAACGGCATCGTGGTGCACTGCAGCAGCTTGGGGTGAGAGTGCACCGGCCACTGCGATACCGGCGTCACGCAATTGGCTGACGCGCTCGCGCATGAGGTCGGCGTCGACGGGTGCCGCATACAACTCCTGCAATCGCTTCACACCGACCGAGCCCTTGAGCGATGCAAGTTCGTTCAGCGCGGTCGACGGATCCTCGAGTCGCGTCCAGAGTCCTTCGAGGTCGAGGACGGCGAGTCCGCCGAGCTTCGAGTACTCGATGACGGTCGCAGGTGATGCGATCGAGTCCATCGGCGCCATCATGATCGGGTGCTCGAACTCGTACGCATCGATCTTCCACGTGAGCGTCACATCGGCCGCATCGCGCACCCGCTTCATCGGCACGAGCGCGACGTCGTCGAAGCTGTACGCACGCGAGGCATGCTTGGAGCGGCCGATTTCGATGCTTGTCATGATGCCCCCGTTCAGCGACCGTGGTAGTTCGGTGCTTCGACCGTCATCTGGATGTCGTGCGGATGGCTTTCCTTGAGACCGGCGGCGGTGATGCGAACGAAACGACCACGCTCCTGCAGTTCCGGAATCGTCTGGGTGCCCGCGTATCCCATGGATGCGCGCAGGCCCCCGACGAGTTGGTGGGCAACGCCTGCGAGCGGGCCGCGGTACGGCACCTGGCCCTCGATCCCCTCCGGCACCAGCTTGTCGTCGGAGAGCACGTCGTCCTGGAAGTAGCGATCCTTCGAGTAGGAGCGCGCCTGTCCGCGTGACTGCATGGCACCGAGCGACCCCATGCCGCGGTAGGTCTTGAACTGCTTGCCATTGACGAACACGAGTTCCCCCGGCGCTTCCTCGCAGCCGGCGAGCAGCGATCCGAGCATCACCGTGTCCGCACCGGCAACGAGCGCCTTCGCGATGTCACCGGAGTACTGCAGTCCGCCGTCGCCGATCACCGGCACACCGGCCTTGCGTGCCGCCTGCGCCGCGCTGAAGATGGCGGTGACCTGCGGGACGCCCACGCCGGCAACGACGCGCGTCGTGCAGATGGAGCCGGGGCCGACTCCAACCTTCACACCGTCCGCGCCGGCGTCGATCAATGCCTGGGCGGCGGACGCGGTTGCGATGTTGCCACCGATGACGTCGATCTTCGAGTTCGCCTTGATCTTCGCCACCATGTCGGTGACTGCGACCGAGTGGCCGTGCGCCGTATCAACGACGACGAAGTCGACGCCGGCTTCGACGAGTGTCATCGCGCGCGTGAACGCATCCTCGCCGACTCCGACGGCGGCGCCGACGGAGAGACGGCCCTCGCCATCCTTCGTCGCATTCGGGTACTTGTCGGACTTCGTGAAGTCCTTGACGGTGATGAGGCCCTTGAGTCGATTGTTGCCGTCGACTATCGGGATCTTCTCCACCTTGTGCTTGCGCATGAGTGCGAGTGCATCGTCCGACGAGACACCAACCGGCGCGGTAACAAGCGGCATCGTCGTCATCACATCGCGCACGAGCGCGGCGCGGTTGTCTTCGAACTGCATGTCGCGGTTGGTGACAATGCCGATGAGCACATTGTCGGCGTCGACGACCGGGAGTCCGGAGATCCGGTAACGGCCGCACATCTGGTCGACCTCGGCGAGGGTGTTGTCCGGGCCGCAGGTGACCGGGTTCGTGATCATGCCGGCCTCGGAGCGCTTCACGAGGTCGACCTGGCTCGCCTGGTCCTCGATTGCGAGATTGCGGTGCAGGACCCCGACGCCGCCCTGTCGGGCCATGGCAATCGCCATGCGCGCTTCGGTGACGGTGTCCATCGCGGACGACACGAGCGGAATGCGCAACGTGATGTTGCGCGACAGCCGGGTGGAGGTGTCGACGTCGCTCGGGAGGACGCGGCTCTCGTCGGGCAGGAGCAGCACGTCGTCGTAGGTGAGGCCGAGCAGGCCGAATTTGGTGGCGAATGCCTCGTCAGTGCCGGGCAAGAACTCCATCGTCAACCTTCCGCGTCTGCGGCAATCCTAGGGAAAAGACCGAGGGGCACCCAGACGGATGCCCCTCGAACGTTGCTGAGTGCGGGTGATCGCTCCGCTCAACACTTCGTCGTCGCTCGGACGGCCCGAGCAGGCTCGGCCGCCGCTTGCGCCTAGTGCGTGTGACCACCCGGACCGTGCTTGTGACCGTGTCCGTGGTCGTTGTCCTGCTCTTCCGGCTTCTCGACGACGAGCGCCTCGGTGGTGAGGAGCATCGCAGCGATCGACGCGGCATTCTCGAGCGCCGAGCGCGTCACCTTCACCGGGTCGATGACTCCGGCCTTGATGAGGTCCTCGTACTGCTCGGTGCGGGCGTTGTAACCGAGACCGGTCTCCTGCACCTTTGCTGCAACGACGTAGCCGTTCACGCCGGCGTTCTCGGCGATCCAACGCAACGGTTCGACGAGCGCAGACTTCACGATGCCGACACCGACGCCCTGATCACCTGCGAGGCCGAGGTTGTTGTCGAGCACCTTGCCTGCGAGCACGAGTGCGACGCCGCCGCCGGAGACGATGCCCTCTTCGAGCGACGCACGCGTTGCATTGATGGCGTCCTCGATGCGGAACTTGATCTCCTTGAGCTCAACTTCGGTTGCAGCACCGACACGGATGACGCAGACGCCACCAGCGAGCTTCGCGAGGCGCTCCTGGAGCTTCTCCTTGTCCCAGTCGCTGTCGCTGCGTTCGATCTCGGACTTGATCTGGGCGACGCGGCCCGCGACGTCGTCGGCCGAGCCGGCACCGTCGATGATCGTGGTGTTGTCCTTTGAGATGACGACGCGGCGGGCCTTGCCCAGCACCTCGAGGCCAACCTGGTCGAGCTTCAAACCGATTTCCGGCGAGATCAATTGACCGCCGGTGAGGATCGCGATGTCCTGCAGGATCGCCTTCCGACGATCACCGAAGGCAGGCGCCTTCACGGCCGCTGAATTGAACGTGCCGCGGATCTTGTTCACGACGAGCGTCGAGAGGGCTTCGCCTTCGACATCCTCGGAGATGATGAGCAGCGGCTTGCCCGACTGCGACACCTTCTCGAGGATCGGCAGGAGTTCCTGCACGTTCGAGATCTTGTTCGCGACGAGCAGCACGTAGGCATCTTCGAGGACTGCTTCCATGCGGTCCTGGTCGGTGATGAAGTACGGCGAGATGTAGCCCTTGTCGAACTGCATGCCTTCGGTGTACTCCAGCGACAACTGCGTAGTGGACGACTCCTCGGTCGAGATGACGCCGTCCTTGCCGACGTGGTCGAACGCTTCGGCAATCAACTTGCCGAGCTCGGCGTCCTGCGAGGAGATCGTGGCGACCTGGGCGGTCTCCGACGAATCCTTCACCGGACGCGCAGTCTTCAACAGTTCGCCCTTGATGGCGTCGACTGCGGCTTCGATGCCCTTCTTGATGTCCATGGGTGCAGCGCCGGCTGCAACGACCTTCAGACCTTCACGGACGAGCGCCTGTGCGAGCACCGTTGCGGTGCTGGTGCCGTCACCTGCGACATCGTTCGTCTTGGTGGCGACTTCCTTCACGAGTTGGGCGCCGAGGTTCTCATACGGATCCTCGAGCTCAACTTCCTTCGCGACGGTGACGCCGTCGTTCGTGATCGTGGGCGCACCCCACTTCTTGTCGATGACGACGTTGCGGCCCTTTGGACCCAAGGTGACCTTGACGGCGTCGGCGAGGGCGTTGACGCCGCGCTCCAGCTTGCGGCGAGCGGCTTCGTCGAACTCAAGAATCTTGGCCATGACTACTTCTTTCAGGTTGGTGCGTGTGTGAGGTCTGTGCACAAGTGGCCCGCTGCGTCAGGAAGATTCCTGCGCTGCGGGCCACTTGC
>CAXBQV010000087.1:0-7194 GCA_963978265.1 uncultured bacterium
GCAGCAGCGAGCGCACATGGCGAAGCACGGACAGACCGCCGACACCTGAATCAAAGATGCCAATCGGCGCATCGGCGCCGACAGAAGTGTTGTGGGTGCCGGAGTCAGCCAACTTTTACCGGAATCTTGCCAATGGTGGCGGCGATCCGCTCCTGCCATTCTTTGGGGCCGGTGTTGTGCACCGAGGTACCGGTCGCGTCCACCGCGACTGTAACGGGCATATCGGTGACATCGAATTCATAAATGGCTTCCATCCCCAGATCGGCAAAGCCAACGACCCTGGCGCCCTTGATCGCTTTTGAGACGAGGTAGGCTGCCCCACCCACGGCCATCAGGTAGGCCGACTTGTGGTTTTTGATGGCCTCGATGGCCGCCGGGCCGCGCTCGGCCTTGCCGACCATCGCGACGAGGCCCGTCTGCGCGAGCATCATCTCGGTGAACTTGTCCATGCGCGTGGAGGTCGTCGGGCCCGCGGGGCCGATGACTTCGTCGCGCACCGCGTCCACCGTCGCGACGCTCGCCACGTCCACCCCGGTCATCGCGTCGGCCGCCCTGGCTCTTGCCATGGCGCTTGCCGGTCTCGCCGAGATCCTCAACGGCCTCTGCCGCCAGGCCCTCGCGTGTCTGCTCGGCAGCGGTGAGGCGGCCCTTCGCGCCCTTCGGAATGTTGAGTCCGGTGTAGACGTGATCCGAGCTCGAATACGTCTCGATCGGATCGTGGAACGCGAGGCCGAGCGTCTTGTTGATGAGATGCCAGCGGGTGAGGTCCGCCCAGTCGACAAGCGTGATCGCAGTGCCGCTTGCGCCAGCACGACCGGTGCGGCCGACTCGGTGCAGGAAGGTCTTGTCGTCGTCGGGGCATTCGTAGTTGATGACGTGAGTGACGCCCTCGACATCGATGCCGCGTGCAGCGACATCGGTGGCGACGAGGATGTCGACCTTCCCGGACCGGAACGCCCGCAGTGCCTGTTCGCGAGCACCCTGCCCGAGGTCACCGTGCACCGATGCGGCTGCGAATCCGCGCTCGGTGAGGTTGTCCGCGAGTTCCTGTGCTGCGCGCTTCGTGTGCGTGAAGATGATCGTGAGTCCACGACCTTCGGCCTGCATGATGCGTGCGACGAGCTCGGGCTTGTCCAGCTTGTGCGCCTGCCACACATGCATCTCGATGGTGTCGACCGTCGAGCCCTGGTCGTGCGGATCCGTTGCACGGATGTGTGTCGGGTTCGTCATGTAGCGGCGGGCCATGGCGACGATCGCACCCGGCATCGTCGCGCTGAACAGCATCGTCTGCCGTGACGCCGATGTGGCATTCACGAGCGTCTCGACGTCGGGGAGGAAGCCCATGTCGAGCATCTCGTCGGCTTCGTCGAGCACGAGCGTGCGCACCTTCGAGAGGTTGAGGTGCTTCTGCTTCATGAGGTCGATGAGTCGGCCGGGCGTTCCGACGACCACGTCGATGCCCTTCTTCAACGCATCGACCTGCGGTTCGTACGCACGACCGCCGTAGACTGAAAGCACGCGGATCCCTTTGCGCTTTCCGGCGATGTCGAGATCACTCGCGACCTGGATGCAGAGTTCGCGGGTCGGGACGACGACGAGTGCTTGCGGCACACCGGCGTTCTCGGGATCGATCCGCTGCAGCAGCGGGATGCCGAACCCGAGCGTCTTACCGGTGCCGGTCTTGGCCTGACCGATGAGGTCATTTCCCGCGAGTGCGAGCGGAAGTGTCTGCGCCTGGATGGGGAATGCGTGCGTGATGCCGTGGTGTTCGAGTGCCGCGCAGATGTCGGGATCGACGCCGAAGTCGCTGAAGAGTGGACCCTGCAAGATCAGAACCCGACCCGTCGGCTCTCGGGCCCGGCGATCTCGACGTACGCGATATGTGCAGCAGGTACGAGTACGACGCGGCCCTTGTCGTCGGCGAGCCGGAGCGTGGTGCCCTTGTTGAGCGCGGCGTCGACGGCCGACTGGACGTCGTCGAGCGATGAGACGGTGTCGATCGTCACTTCACGCGGCGCGTGCAGGATGCCGATACGGATTTCCATGATGCTCCAATTGATCAACGTGTGCGCGGGACACCGGAGATGCCACGCCACACGAGCCGATTCATCAACGCGACTGCATGCGAGATCGGGATGACTTTGCCTTCGCGCAGCCAGCGGCGCGCAGCAGTCTGCGCGTTGCCGATGATGCCGATGGCGAGCAGGGTCGCTTCGTCGTCGCTCAAACCGGTGTCGGAGGCGATAACTTTCGCGATGGCGACGGCGCATTCGTCCTCGATCGATTCGACGCGATCGCGAACTGCGGGTTCATTGGTGAGGTCCGACTCGAACACCAGGCGGTATGCACCGTCGGGGTCGTTCACGAACTGGAAGTAGGCCCCGACAGTGGCTTCGACGCGGTCGTGGTTGTCGGTGGTCGACGCCAGGGCGGCCCGGACGGCCTCCACCAGCTGCTGCCCACTGATCTCGAGCAACGCGAGGTAGAGGTCGAGCTTCCCGGGGAAGTGCTGGTACAGAACTGGCTTCGAGACCCCGGCACGGTCGGCGATGTCGTCCATGGCGGCCGCGTGATAGCCCTGCTGCACGAAGACATATCGGGCGGCATCGATCAGCTGGGCCCGACGAGCCTCACGGGGCATGCGGGGTGCTGATCGGTCGAAACTCACCCTGTAAGCCTAGCGGCGGAGGTTACTGGCGGGTCGTCCGGCGCACGAATCCGCCGAAACCCCGGGGGCCGACGGGTGGCGTTCCGGCCCCAACATAGGCTTCACCGCAGGACTTCAGGGGAGCGATATGAAGGTCGTCGTGCTGGTGAAGCATGTACCGGACGCCACTTCTCCGCGCGGATTCGACGCAGAAGTGATCAGCGATCGGGCGAAAGTCGACTGCATTCTTTCCGAACTCGACGAGTACGCGGTCGAGCAGGCCCTCCGGCTTGCCGAGCAGCATGAGGGCGTCGAGATCACGTATCTGACGATGGGGCCGGATGCTGCCGTCGATGCGCTGCGGAAGGCGTTGAGCATGGGCGGCGACGCTGCGATCCATATCAATGATTCCGCGATCCGCGGTTCCGATGCGCTCGCGACGAGCGCCATCCTGGCCGCCGCGATCAGGAAGCTCGACTACGACCTCGTGATCACCGGCATGGCCTCCACCGACGGTTGGGTGGGTGTCGTACCGACGATGGTCGCGGAGCGGCTCGGCCTGCCGGCCGCAACACTCGCGGACGAACTCACACTCCACGGCACAACCGTCACCATCCGTCGGGACACGGACGACGACAGTCGCACGTACGTCACGTCGCTTCCGTGCCTCGTTGCCGTGACCGACAAAACCGGCGAAGCGCGCTACCCGTCGTTCAAAGGCATCATGGCTGCCAAGAAGAAGACCGTCGAACAATGGACGCTCGCCGATCTTGGTGTGGCCGCCGGCCATTCCGCCGTCGCCACCGCAGCATCGCTGCGGCCGGCGCGTGCAGCCGGCGTGAAGGTCGAGGACGACGGCAGCGGTGCAATCAAACTCGCCGATTTCCTCACCGAGAGGAAGTTCGTCTGATGGCTGAAGTGCTGGTGCTTGTCGATCACCTTGCCGGCGATGTCCGGAAGAGCACGCTTGAGATGCTCACCATTGCCCGTCGCCTCGGAACGCCCAGCGCTGTCTTCTGCGGATCGCTCAGTGACGGTGCAAAGGCACGGCTCTCCGAGTTCGGTGCGCAGAAGATCTACGCCGTCGACGCGCCGGAATTCGACGAGTACCTCAACGTCGCTAAAGCGGATGTCGTGACCCAACTCGTGACGTCCGTTGAGCCGTCGTTCGTGTTGTTCGCCGGAGATGGCGAAAACCGGGAAGTCGCTGCACGCGTCGCGGTTCGCTGCAACGCGGGGCTCATCACCGATGCCACCGACGTCGACGCATCCGGTGTCGTGTCGAAGAACGTGTTCGCCGCCACCTACACCGTGCAGGCGAAGGCGGAGACCACCCCGGCACTCATCTGTATCAAGGGCAACGGTGTTGTGCCCGAACCGGCCGCAGCGACGGCCGAGGTAGTTGCGGTCACACCCACGTTCTCCGACCTGTCACGCGTCCCGAAGGTGACGAAGATCGAGCCCCGCGCGAAGTCCGGACGTCCCGAACTCACACAGGCCGACATCGTCGTTTCCGGTGGTCGTGGAACCGGTGGCGACTTCAGTGAGGTCGAGCAGTTGGCGGACGCACTCGGCGCAGCCGTCGGCGCATCCCGCGCCGCGGTGGATTCGGGCTGGTACCCGCACACGTTCCAGGTCGGACAGACCGGCAAGACGGTGTCACCGCAGTTGTACGTCGCCAACGGCATTTCCGGTGCCATTCAGCACCGCGCCGGCATGCAGACGTCGAAGACCATCGTCGCGGTGAATACGGATCCGGACGCACCGATATTCGACATCGCCGATTTCGGTGTGGTCGGTGACCTGCACAAGGTGCTACCGGCGCTCACCGACGAAGTGAAGCGCCGGAAGGGCTAGCGCGAGGTCAGCGCGTACGCGTTCTGGAAGGCCGTGAGGACTTCGTTGCGGCTCCATGGTTTCGGCGCCTGCGTGATGAAGAAGTCGTCGAGCGCGAGATCCGTCAGCGTTTCAAGCTCGTCCGCAGTTACGCCGACGTCGCGGAGTACCGGGAAGCCGAGATCCTTGAGGATCTGCCGGATGGCACGGACCGCCCGCGAACCGTCCTTGCTGCCGTCGTCGGGAACGCCGAGCGCATCTGCAACCCGTTCGAGTTGCTCGGGCACGACGGTGGCCTCCCGCTCAAGTGTTTCGGCAAGCACCAGGCCGATGGTGAGTCCGTGTGGAATGTGCTTCATGCCACCGATGGCCTGCCCAAGCGAATGCTCGGCTGTGCAATCGGCGATGTTCATGGTGAGGCCGGCCATCATCGAACCGGCAGCCATGTCCGAACGCGCATCCTTATCGGCGCCGTTCTTCGTGGCGTTCACCAATGAACGGCCCATGAAGCGGATCGCCTCAAGTGCGATGGCATCACCGATTGGCGTACGGCATTTCGCCACCATGCCCGCGATTGCCTGTGCCAGTGCGTCGATTCCGGTGTTCGCCGTCATCGACGACGGCACGCTGTAGGTGAGTGCGGGATCGACGAGTGCGTACTGCGCGCGCAGCAGCCCGTTCGCGATGCCGGTCTTGGTGCCGGCCTGCAGATCGGAGATGACGGCGCCGCCGGACACCTCGGAGCCGGTGCCGGCGCTGGTCGGCAGACAGATCAACGGGATGCTCGGCGCCGGGTACGAACGATCCGACGCGAGGAACTCGCGGTAGGTGAAGCCGCGCTGTGCGCAGAGACGTGCTGCTTTGGCGGTATCCATGACCGACCCGCCGCCGATAGCGACGATCGCGCCGGCTCCGGATGCGGTGAGAGCGGCAATCGCGTCATCGACCTGCTCGATGCTCGGTTCACCACCGGGTTTGTGGAACCACGTCACCGACGGGAACTCGGCCTTGACCTTCGCGACAACCTTCGCGACCTCGGGGTTGAACGATTCCGCTCCTTCGTCGAGCATGACGAACGCGTTCGTTGCACCTGCCTCCTTCAGGACCGCAGGGAGCGTGAGTGCGACGCCCTCACCGAAGCGGATCTTGACGGGAAGGTGGTTGCCGAAATCCGGGATGGCCATGGTGTTCCTCTGTGTGCATCGGCACGAATCTGCCGTTCCTTCACTGTAGCGGTAATGTCATCGGCATGACTGGCACCGGTTTCGAGTCTCCGGCCGTACAGCACATTCGCGTCGCCGAACTGGACGTGGCATACCGCGAACTCGGTGAGGGTGACCCGGCGGTCTTCATCCACGGCCTGGGCGGAATGTCGACGAACTGGACCGACCTCATGCACGCATTGCAGTACCGACTCCACTGCGTGGCGGTGGACCTGCCCGGGTTCGGCTACTCCGAACCATTCGACCGGGCACCGTCGATCACCGCATTCGCGCAGGTGGTTGGCGAGTTCATCCAGGCGAAGTTCCCGGGGCGGTCTGCGCACCTGTTCGGCAACTCGCTCGGAGGGGCGGTGGTCGTCGAGCTGGCAGCAATGCGTCCGGAACTCGTATCCGGTATCACCCTCATCTCACCAGCGCTGCCCGAGTACATCCCGCGGCGGACGAACATCCACATCCCGCTCGTCGCGATCCCGTATGTCGGCGAACGACTGCTGCAACGCTGGCTCCGGTACACACCCGAGCAGCGCGCGTGGGGCACCGTGCTTGCCGTCTATGGCGACCCGTCGCGCATCCACCCGCTCCGCTGGCAGGAGATGCGTGCTGAAACCATCCGCCGCGACGATGTGCAGCACGCGGGTCCGACCTACCTTGGAGCACTCCGTGCACTCATGCTCAGTTTCCTGCGCATCGGGCGAAGCAACATGTGGCGACAGTTCGCTGCAGTGAAGGCGAAGGCGCTTGTCATCCACGGACGGCGAGATGTGTTGGTAAATCCGCGCTCGGCGCACGATGTCACGAGACAGTTGCCCGGTTCCACGGTGGTGGTGCTGAACAACGCCGGCCATGTCGCGCAGATGGAATTCCCCGATGAAGTTGCGCGGCTTTGGCGTGAAACCTTCGACTAGCGCGATTCCGCGAGCCGCAGGGTGATGAGCTGCTTGAGCAGCGTTTTCGTCAGCGGCGTGTCCTTCGCGAACTGCAGCGCTCCCGATGTGCGGGTCATGTTGAGCGCGTCCACGTCGATGTGGTCCAGGACCCGACCGCTCATCGGATAGTAGGAACAGCCATCCTTGCGGGCCGCAATGCCGGCGACCCACTTGCCATGCACCTTGAAGGCGGCGACGCCGTAGTGCAGCCCTTCTTCGACGTCGGGGTAGAGCGCGCGGATGCGGTGCCGGATCTCCTGCAGTGTCGAGCGCTGCGGCTCCGGTGTCTGCATGAGGAACTCGTCGAACGCGGTCATGTGCACACAATACGAAGGGCGACCACCGTCGGTGATCGCCCTTCGTGCGTTGCGTCGATTAGTCGACGGTGCGCCGCGGACCCTTGAACCAGTTCTTCACCGACAGGTGCCACCAGATCCAGAGAAGAATCAGTGCTCCGCCAGTAAGGATTGGTGCATAGTTCACGGCCGTCCAGTTGAATCCCTTGGCAAATGGAACTCCTGCTGGCGCAAATGGAAGGATGAAGTAGATAGAGAGATCGGAA
>CAXBQV010000088.1:0-7184 GCA_963978265.1 uncultured bacterium
AGAGGATGTGTTCGCGCGTCTGGGGCATGACACCATCCGTCGCCGCAACGACGAGGATCGCACCGTCCATCTGGGCGGCGCCGGTGATCATGTTCTTGATGTAGTCGGCGTGGCCTGGGCAGTCAACGTGTGCGTAGTGACGTGCTTCGGTCTGGTACTCGATGTGTGCGATCGAGATGGTGATACCGCGCTGACGCTCTTCCGGTGCCTTGTCGATCTGGTCGAAAGGCGTGAACGGGTTAACGTCCGGGTACTTGTCATGCAGCACCTTCGAGATCGCCGCGGTAAGGGTGGTCTTACCGTGGTCGATGTGACCGATGGTGCCGATATTGACGTGCGGCTTTGTCCGTTCGAACTTCGCCTTGGCCATTTTGGCTCCTCCTGGTTAATCACTCCGGACCGCGCGATCCGAAGAGTTTGGTTCCCTACGAGCGGCCGCTCGTAGTTCGTATTTGGTTGTGTTGCATGGGCGGGTGCCCGGTGTTACTCGCCTCGCGTCTTTGCCACGATTTCCGTAGCAACGTTGTTCGGCACCTGCGCGTACGAATGGAATTCCATCGAGTACGACGCACGACCCTGGGTGCGCGAGCGGAGATCGCCGACGTAGCCGAACATCTCCGAAAGCGGTACCAGTGCCTTCACGACGCGTGCGCCTGCGCGCTCGTCCATGGCCTGGATCTGGCCACGGCGAGAGTTCAGGTCACCGATCACGTCGCCCATGAAGTCTTCAGGGGTGGTGACTTCCACCTGCATCATCGGTTCGAGGAGCACGGGGCCGGCCTTGCGGGCGGCTTCCTTGAACACCATCGAACCGGCGATCTTGAACGCGAGTTCCGAGGAGTCGACGTCGTGGTAGGCGCCGTCGAGCAGCGTCACCTTCACATCGACGAGCGGGAAGCCCGCGAGGATGCCGTACTGCATGGCGTCCTGGCAGCCTGCATCGACCGACGGGATGTATTCACGCGGGATGCGGCCACCGGTGACGGCGTTGACGAATTCGTAGCCGCCCTTGCCACCCGTGGATTCGCTGTTCGGCTCGAGCGTGATCTGCACCTTTGCGAACTGACCGGAACCACCGGTCTGCTTCTTGTGGGTGTAGTCGACCTTCTCGACCTTCTTCGTGAGAGTCTCGCGGTAGGCGACCTGCGGCTTGCCGACGTTGGCCTCAACCTTGAATTCGCGCTTCATGCGGTCGACGAGGATCTCGAGGTGGAGTTCGCCCATGCCCTTGATGATGGTCTGGCCGGTTTCCTCGTCGGTCATGACGCGGAAGGTCGGGTCCTCTTCGGCGAGACGCTGGATTGCGACGCCGAGCTTCTCCTGGTCACCCTTTGTCTTGGGCTCGATGGCGACTTCGATCACCGGATCCGGGAACGTCATAGACTCGAGGACGATGTTGCCGTCGGAGAGGGTTTCACCAGTAGTGGTGTCCTTCAGGCCCATGACCGCGATGATGTCGCCGGCGCCCACGCTTTCGATCTCTTCACGCTTGTTGGCGTGCATGCGGTAGATCTTGCCGATGCGCTCTTTCTTGTGCTTCGTGGCGTTGATGACCTGCTCGCCCGACTTCAGCACACCGGAGTACACGCGGACATAGGTGAGCTTGCCGAGGTGCGGATCGCTGGCGATCTTGAATGCCAGTGCCGCGAGCGGCTCGTCGTCCGACACCTGACGCTTGACCTCGCGGGACTCGTCTTTCGGGTCGAAACCGACGACGCCCTCGATGTCGAGCGGCGACGGGAGGTAGTCAACGACGGCGTCGAGCATCGGCTGCACGCCCTTGTTCTTGAACGCCGAACCGGTGAAGACCGGGGTGATCTTGAACGCGAGGGTGGCGCGACGCACTGCAGCCTTGATGTCGTCCTCGGTGAACTTCTCGTCCAGGAACTTCTCGGCGAATTCGTCGTCGGCATCTGCGATGACTTCGAGCATCTTCTGATGCCATTCGTCGGCGTCGGCCTTCATGTCGGCGGGGATGTCCTCGATCGAGTAGTCCTCGCCCTTCTTCGTGTCTTCCGGCCAGACGAGCGCCTTCATACGAACGAGGTCGATGACGCCGCGGAAGCCGCCTTCGGAGCCGATCGGCAACTGCATGACTGCCGGGACCGCATTGAGGCGATCGATGATCATCTGCACGCAGCGGTAGAAGTCCGCACCCGTGCGGTCGAGCTTGTTGACGAAGCAGATACGCGGAACGGAGTACTTGTTGGCCTGGCGCCAGACAGTCTCGGACTGCGGCTCGACACCGGCGACGCCGTCGAAGACGGTGACGGCACCGTCGAGCACGCGGAGCGAACGCTCGACCTCGACGGTGAAGTCGACGTGGCCCGGGGTGTCGATGATGTTGATGGTGTGGCCGGCCCACTCGCAGGTGGTGGCAGCGGACGTGATGGTGATGCCGCGCTCCTGCTCCTGCTCCATCCAGTCCATCGTGGCTGCACCTTCGTGGACTTCACCAATCTTGTACGTGATACCGGTGTAGAAAAGGATGCGTTCGGTCGTGGTGGTCTTGCCCGCGTCGATGTGCGCCATGATGCCGATGTTGCGCACCTTGGCGAGATCAAGCTTGTTAGCCACTGTTCTAATTCCTCGTCGTCGTTATCTGCTCGTCGTTTACCAGCGGTAGTGGGCAAATGCCTTGTTGGCGTCGGCCATCTTGTGGGTGTCTTCGCGCTTCTTCACTGCGGCGCCGAGGCCGTTGGAAGCATCGAGGATTTCGTTCATGAGGCGCTCGGTCATCGTCTTCTCGCGACGTGCGCGTGAGTACGAGATCAGCCAGCGGAGTGCGAGCGTGGTTGCGCGAGCCGGCTTCACTTCAACCGGGATCTGGTAGGTGGCGCCACCAACACGACGCGAGCGAACCTCGAGCGTCGGCTTGATGTTGTCCATCGCGCGCTTGAGCGTGACAACCGGATCGGTGCCGGTCTTCTCGCGGCAACCTTCGAGTGCGCCGTACACGATTGATTCAGCGATCGACTTCTTGCCGTCGAGCAGCACGCGGTTGACGAGCTGCGTCACGATCGGTGCCTGGTAGACCGGATCGGAGACGAGCGGACGCTTCGGAGCGGGACCCTTGCGTGGCATGTGTTATCAGCCCTTCTTCGCGCCGTAGCGGCTACGTGCTTGCTTGCGGTTCTTCACGCCCTGCGTATCGAGCGCGCCGCGAATGATCTTGTAACGAACGCCCGGGAGGTCCTTCACGCGACCACCGCGAACGAGCACGATCGAGTGCTCCTGCAGGTTGTGTCCGACGCCGGGGATGTATGCAGTCACTTCGATGCCTGAAGTGAGACGAACACGTGCGACCTTGCGAAGTGCCGAGTTCGGCTTCTTCGGCGTTGTCGTGTACACGCGCGTGCACACACCGCGTCGCTGCGGCGACCCCTTCAGTGCGGGCGTCGTGTTCTTTGCGACCTTGTCCTGGCGACCCTTACGGACCAGCTGCTGGATCGTTGGCACTCACGTCTCCGTGTTCGTCTTGCATCGCATGCGATGCGGTTGGTTGCTTCGCGTTCGTTTCGCCTCGATCGGCCGACCCACGCACTCGGGTGTGTCGCGATCCGCACAAGGATCAGCGACCACTTCGAATCGAGGGTCATTGCCGCACGCGCAGGGCGTGCAGCACCACCCGAGGCAAATCGGGCGCGGAGGCAAACGGTAGCGGAATTCGAAGAGGGCGGCAAAACGCACAGGAGTGCGAAGGCCGCTGGTATTCCAGGAAGCGCCTCGAGGGCTTGCGGCTTGTCGGGACGGTACTCCGGCTCGGGTGAGCCGAGTCACTGCGACACGCCGAGCGGCACCTGAGAGGTGACCCGGCCAGCCCGTTGGGCGGTCAGCCGGCGGCAAAGTCCGCCGGCCTCACAATTCATCCCAAATCGGACAATTGTCAGCCGACGCCCAGTTCAACACGTCGATTGGCGGAGCGGCCGGCCTCCGTGGCGTTCGATGCCACCGGCGATTGGTTCCCTGCCGAGCGTGACGCCATCGAGATCGTCAGCAGATCACCGAGGGCGGAGGTCGTCGCCTCGGCGCGAAGTCGACCGAGACGGTACGGACCCGCGGGACCCGGGTCATGGCCGACGGCGATCATCCGGGTGAAGCCGTGCGCCCGTAGGAGGACCGCGAACGACTCAAGCTTGGCCAAGGCCGCTGCGTCCAGCCGGGACTGGTTCGGTCCGAACTGCAGCGTCATCGATGGGATGAACACGTAGCCGTAGGAGCGGTACCCGGGACGCACGGTCTGCCCCGATCGGCCATGTTCGTCGAATGACGCAATGTCGACAACGTCGGCCGGGCCGATCAAACTGCCGATGAGCCCCTCCATACGTCCGACGTCGATGAATGGCACCGACGGAGAGGCTTCGAAGGGAACGCGCATGCCGTTGACGAAGGCTGCGTAACCAGCCGCGTCCGGCACCGCGGTCCAGGTGCAGTAGGCGTGTTGAAAACTCACCGGCCAACATGCGGCATCACCAACAGGCACCGCAGCGACCGTTTGTGGTGCGAGCAATGCGATGAGCAATGCGGTGCCGAGAGATGCAATGCGGATCTTCATGGTCTTCACCTTCAATTCGACGTCCCTCCACCCCGGGCGCATTGGGTGCTCGCGGGGGGATCACTGAACCCAATGCGCCCGGGACGGAGGGAACACGCTGCTCCACAGTGCTACGGGGAGGCTCGCAGCGAGCGGAGTTCAGCGGAGGTCGGCACGGAACTCGAGGTGGTCCGGAGTTCGGGATGCTCGGACAAGCAACGGAGGCAGAACACCTCGTTCGGCGCACCAAAGCGGAATCCGGTGGGTCCCGAGCGCAGCAAGTCTGCGTCGCCACAGATCCTGCATTGCATCCCCGTCACCTCGCGTCCGTGTCACGACGAACGCTACGAATGGGAGATTTCTGCGAGTGCTGCGCTTGCTCACAAAGCGCACTCAACCGGCTGCGTTACCAGGCGGTGAGACCACCGTCGACAACGAGATCGTGCGCGGTGATGAAGCTGGCAGCGTCACTCAGTAGGAAGATGGTTGGACCGACGATCTCGTCGACGTCGGCCAGCCGACCCATCGGTGTCTGCGACTTGAAGCGCTCGAGCATCGGCAGAACGGCCGCTCGCTGGTTCATCTCCGTGAGCGTGTAGCCGGGACTGACCGCGTTCACCCGGATTCCGTCGTGCACCCACTCCATCGCGAGCGACTTCGACATGTGGATCAGTGCAGCCTTCGATGTGTTGTAGTGCGTTTGCGTGAGACCGGGATTGACGATGCTGCCGGAGATCGATGCGACGTTGACGATCGCTCCCCCGCCGTGTTGACGCATTGCCGCTGCCTCGGCCTGACAGAAGCGGAAGACTCCCGTCACATTGGTGTCCATGACCCGTTGCCACTCGGCTTCGGTCATCTCCAAGGCAGTCATGGATCCCGCGACGCCTGCATTGTTGACGGCAAGGTTCAACGGGCCGAGCTCGCATTCCGTGCGTTCGACTGCAATTGTCGCCGCCGAAGCATCAGTGACGTCACCCACGATGGCAATTGCGCGTCGTCCCAATCGCGTGATCTCATCGACGATGGCGTTCAGGGCCGCAGCGTCACGTCCGTGGCATGCGACATCTGCTCCAGCCCGTGCGAGTCCGAGCGCGATGCCCTTGCCAATTCCCCGGCTGGCTCCGGTGACGAGTGCAACGCGGCCGCTGAGGTCGAAGGAAGTCATATGGACAGCCAACACCTCTCGCGATTGTCATGCAATGAACAGCGAGGGCCCACCCTTTCGGGTGGGCCCTCGCTTGGGGCTAACCAGTTGCTATCGGACCCAGATGTCGACGCGGCGGTTGAGCGCCTGGCCGGCCTTGGTTCCGTTTGATGCGATCGGGTACAGATTTCCGTCGTACTCCGGAGTGACCGACACATCTGCCTTCATCTGCAGCCATGCCGTCACCTTGGCCACGCGGGCCTTGGAGAGCGCAACCGCACCCTTGGCACCGCCCTGGCCGTCGGTGTTGCCGACCGCCTTGACCGAGGTGAAGCCAGCACGCTCGAGGAGTGCGAGCACACGCTGCAACTGCTTCGCGCCACCAGCATTGATTGCCGATTGACCCGAGGCGAAGTTCACAGTGCCTGCGAAGATCCAGCCACCTTGGCGATACATCGCCGGGATGATCACGGACTTCGTGCCGTCATTGCCAAGCGCCTGAACCTGCACCTGATCCTTCGGGCCAAGTAGACGCTTCACATCACAGATCACAACGTTGGCAGGAGTCCTGCAAACTTCGGTTCCATTCGCGGTAACGACATAGCCAGTTGCATTCTGCGAAGCAACCCATGTGATGTTGGTGCTGTTCTGACCTGTCATGCCGTAGTACCCACCGAAGGCGGGATCCGGGTTGATCACGACAGGAGCGGTGCAGTTGGTGTCATCACCATTCAGTGACCCAATCAATGTGATGGTGGAATTGCCACTGAAACCCGGGCCAGCTTGGTAAGTGAGCTTGCCACCTGCGAATGACTCAAGGTTTGCTTTCACAATTCCGGTACCAAGCCTGGAGACTGCGATCCGGCCACCCGCGTCGACAGGCTGCGCCGACACTGTCAGCGTTCCCGGCACAATGCCCGTCGTAGTGCTTGGAGTACCGCTTGCATTGCACAACACCTTCAGCAAGGCAAGGACGGTGTAGTAAAACGTTGCCCTGGTAGTACCGCCGGGCCCCACGGCCAGCACCGTGCATTCACCATTCGCGGTCGGAGTTCCGGAGATAACGGGAAGGCCACTCACAGCGTCCAGCTTGCCGGATACTCCAGTGTTGGGCGTGCAGACGATTGAGGAGTAGGAGGTGATAACTCCGTCAACTACCGCGGTCGAGGCGACGGCCCTTCCTTCCTTGACCGTCAACGAAGCGGGCTCGAAACGAATCGTAGGTGCACCAGAGATCGCAGGCGCGACGGTTCCCTTCGGGAACACCGTGACTGTAACGGCCTGCGTGGTTGAACCTCCGCCATTCGTCGCCGTGACGCTGAATGTGTAGGTCTGACCCAACACGGCCGCTGAGGCAAGTTCAATCACACAGGATGTCGTGTTGGCGCAAGCAGTCGTTCGGACCGCAACTGCGGATGAGACGGTCCAATCCGCTGCAACATTCGATGTCCATGTCCGGATGGGCTTTGTGCCTTCCTCAACCGGGATAGTGATGACCAACGG
>CAXBQV010000089.1:0-6940 GCA_963978265.1 uncultured bacterium
CACGTCGACGTCGCGCATGGTCTTCGGCTGGACGGTGTCCTTCCACGGCGCGATGCCGAGGCAGTGCACGTACCAGGTTGCGCCGCCGGCGATGTGCCGCAGGATCTCGGCCGCCGTCCACTCGGAATTCACGATGTAGGAACCGAGGGCCTCGTCCGGCAACGTGGTGATAGCTGCGTAGACCTGCTGATTCGCCCACGCCATGTGGCGCAGTGCTCGATGCATGCTCATGCCTCGAGACTACCCCGCCGTATCTGTAGAAATTCGACATTTCGGTCGGATAGCGTGCACTCCCAAGCGGGTGGGCAGGCCACACTGCGATGGGCAGGAGAGATGGAGACCCACCATGGAGAACCCACAATGGATCGTCCGCATTCCGGGGCAACCCGATGCGCCGGTCGACACCATGACGCTGCAGGCCTGGGCGACCTCGGGCATGATCAAGGGCAACACCATGGTCACCGACATCAGCTCGGGCGTGCAGTATCAGGCATCGCAAATTCCCGGCGTCTTCTCTGACAAGGACTACACCACTGCGTTGATCCTCAGTCTGTTTGTCGGGT
Source organism: uncultured bacterium (assembly GCA_963978265.1). Classification (GTDB taxonomy): domain Bacteria; phylum Actinomycetota; class Actinomycetes; order S36-B12; family UBA5976; genus JAKALQ01. The sequence continues at coordinate 564 of CAXBQV010000089.1, forward strand.
GGCTTGGCGTTGACCGCTTCTATCTCGGGCAGGTGGGCCTCGGCATCGTGAAGCTTGTTACCGGCGGCGGATGCGGGATCTGGTGGTTGATCGACGTCATCCTGATCGCCGTACGTAAACTCAACGACGCCAACGGCCGTCCACTCGCATGAGCCAGCAGCAGATCCCCGAAGCAGTCTCTCAGTCGTCGAAGCCCACGTCTTCAAGCACAATCATCCCTGCGATCCTGCTGATTGCGGTGTCGTCCGCTGCAATGCTGGCCCCCTGGCCGGATTGGGACAACGGCGCATCAATGTTCAGCCGATTGTCCATCGTGTCCCACTTCAACTGGCTCAAGTACGGCCTTGGCGAATTCTCAGGGAATGTCGAGACCTACGGCATCCTCAGAGAAGGCCTGAGCACTGTCTCATTGCTGTTCGACATGCTGGTTCCGCTCATTGTTCTCGTGCTCGCAATCGTTGCGGTGATCCTTCGGGGACGTCGACAGTTGTACGCAGTTGCAGTCGGCTTGATTGCCGCAATGGCGGTTCTGCGAGTGTTGGGAGCTTCCGTAGATCCCGAGACGAGCATTCGTGCTTGGTTCGGCTTCTGGGAGGAGGGCGCGAACGGTCAGGTTCTTCTCGTCCGCTTCTTCCTGCCGCTCGCAATGCTCGTTGTCGCAATCATCGGATTGCTCACGTCCGGCAGTAAGCGCAGTCAGCCGGCCACGTGGCCACCTGCACCCGTCTTCGCAGCGCCCGCCCCGACGCCGATCACGACGACGGACCAAATGGTCCAACCGGTCGTCGTAGGTGCACCGAAACCTTGGCGTGTGCAGCTCCCGGGACAGCCAGCGATCGACGTCGATACGGAGCAACTCCGTTCAATGGCCGCCGTTCGAATGGTCCTGCCGTTGACGATGGTGCAGGACGCCGCAAGCGGCATCCTCTATCCCGCAAGCCAGATTCCCGGGGTGTATTCGCAACGGTCATACATCACCACACTGCTGTTGAGCTTCTTCTTCGGCTACCTCGGTGTGGACCGCTTTTACCTCGGCTACACCGGGCTCGGAATCGCGAAACTGTTGACGTTGGGTGGGTGCGGCGTGTGGGCACTGATCGATCTGATTCTGGTCGCGATGCGGAAGGTATCGGACAGCGAAGGCAGGACGCTCGTCTAGCGATGCTGCACGAAATGCACAGTTCGCGACGGATACCGACGCTCCTCGTCGGCGTTGCCGGTGTCGCTGTGCTCACCGGATCATGGCTCTGCCCGATCCACGCTGTCACCGGTCTTTACTGCCCAGGCTGCGGCATGACGCGCGCAATCCTCGCAGTGCTGCGGCTTGATCCGACGACGGCTGTGCATCAGAACGCCCTAGTGCTGGTCGTATTGCCATTGCTCATAATCAGCACGACGAGGTCAAGCCGCGCGAACGCATGGCTGCAAACGCATCGACTTCCGCTCATGGTTTCCGCCACCATCGTGGCCGTCGCATTCACGGTCGTTCGGAACACGGTGGCACCAGGACTCGCCCCTTTCTAGCGCGCTACTCGCCGAGGATCTCCGACACCGCGAGTTTCGCCTCAATTTCGTTGCCGCATGCAACTGCCGCCTCCGCTGCACGCACACACGTCGCGCGATCGACGGTCGCGAGCAGACCACGCACCTCCGCCAACGCGGACGGCGCCATCGACAACGACGACACACCCAATCCCACGAGCACGCACGCCAGCTTCGGGTCTGCCGCAGCCTCACCGCACACGCCAAGTGAGCGCGACAATGCTGCCGCGTGCTTCGCGGCAATCCCGATGGCACGGAGTACCGCCGGATGCCACGACGTCGTGAGGTCCGACAACCGGGCATCAAGGCGATCCGCGGCCATCACGTACTGCGTGAGGTCGTTCGTGCCCAACGATCCGAAGTCGACTTCCGCCAGCACACGATCGGCCATCAACGCTGCCGCCGGTGTCTCCACCATCACACCAACGTGCTTCAACCCCAACGCACGGGCACGCGATGCGAAATCCGCTGCCTCTGCCACGGTGTCGATCATCGGCGCCATCACCCAGACGTCCGCCGGTGAATCCGCAGCCGCGATCGCCAACGCCTGCAACTGACGGTTCACGATGTCGTCCGTGATCCTGTTCAGTCGCCACCCTCGCACGCCCAACGCCGGGTTCTCTTCATGCTCGGATGCAATGAACGGCACCGGCTTGTCGGATCCCGCATCGATCGTGCGCACAACCACCCGACGTCCGGCCATCGCCGCGAACACCGCGGAATACAACGCCGCCTGCTCGTCAACGGTCGGCTCGGTCTGCCGGTCCATGAACAGCAACTCGGTGCGAAACAGGCCCACTCCTTCGGCACCCGCGGCCGCAGCAGCAACCACTGCCTCAACACTGCCGGCATTCGCCAGCAGCATCACCGGTGTGCCGTCGCTCAACCGACCCGGTCCCGTGACCGACGCCGCCCGCGCACGCAACGCGTCCTCGCGCGCCTGCCGCGCGGCAACCTCGGATTCATCCGCGCCGATGATCGCAGCACCCTCGCGTCCATCGACCAGCAACAGTTCGCCGCCGACCAACGAGTCCGCGCCTGTGCACCCGACAACGGCCGGAATGCCGAGGCCGCGCGCGACGATCGCCGTGTGCGAGGTCGGCCCCCCCTTCGCCACCACGAGCGCAAGCGCGTACTGCAGATCCAATGCCGCGGTGTCTGCGGGCGTGAGGTCGTCAGCCACCACGATCGACGGCCGTGTCAGCACATTCGCTGCCGCTTCAACACCCGCCAGCGATGCGATCAAACGATCTGCGATCTCGTCGAGATCATTGACGCGCTCCGCGAAGTAGCCGCCGAGCATCTCCAGTGCAGAACGGAATCCCGCGAACGCCTCGGACACAGCCGGCCGCACATCCGGGTACACCACATCATCGGTGAGCCGCGCGCCGATCGCCTCCACCAAGGCGGGATCGCGCGCGATCATCGACTGCGCTTCAAGCACTTCCTTCGCCACATCCAAGGTGGCTTCCACCGAACGTCGTTCCAATTCGTTGGCGACGCCATCGAGCGCAGCAAAGACGTCGCGCGGGGAAGCAGGAACCGGAGTGCTTACAACCGTGCGACGAATCCGGAAGACCGGACCATACGCAACGCCGGGTGAGACGCCGATGCCGGTGAACGTCACGATGCGGGGTCGTCGTCGTGGTTCGTCGCGATGACGTCGGCGATGGTTGCCAGCACGTCGTCGGCGTTCGGCGCATCGCCGACCGTGATCTCGATCTCCTCGCCGAACTTCACGCCGAGTGCCAGCACGGACAGCATCGATGCCGCATTCACCGGCTTGTCACCGACGCGGCCGATCGTGACCGGAACACCTGCACCGGCGGCCGCTTTCACGAGCACGGAAGCGGGACGGGCATGAAGACCAACGCGGCTACCGACCGCGACGACTTTGCTTGGCATGGTGGTGCACTTTCTCGGGAAGAACGTCGTGAGTTTGCTTCAGCAAACTGCACTTGCCACATCACTGTGACAACTGCGGCCGGCTGAACCGGAAGTGGGGCTCCCCGAAGGGAGCCCCACCCCCTGATGCCTCCTGCTTACGCGTTGGCGGTCTGGCCCATGCCCTTTGCCACGATCACGCAGGCCGTCGTGACGACGGTGCCGACGATGAGCGAGATGAGGAACATGAGCGGGCTGCCGATGAGCGGCAGCACCCAGATGCCACCGTGCGGTGCACGGAGCGTTGCGCCGAGTGCCATGTTCAGCGCGCCGGCAACGCCGGAGCCGATCATGATCGACGGGATGACGCGAACCGGGTCGGCTGCAGCGAACGGGATCGCACCTTCAGTGATGAACGATGCGCCGAGCACCCAAGCGGCCTTGCCATTTTCGATCTCGGATTCGGTGAACAGCGACTTGCGGACAACTGTTGCAAGTGCGAGACCGAGCGGCGGGGTCATGCCGGCGACCATGACGGTTGCCATGACCTGCAGGCCCTGGCCCGAGGTCGCGGTACCGGCAGCGGTGAGGCCAGCAACACCGAAGGTGTATGCAACCTTGTTGATCGGGCCACCCATGTCGAAGGCCATCATGAGACCGATGATGAGGCCGAGCACGATTGCCGACGAGCCGCCGAGGCCGTTCAGCCAGTCGGTTGCACCGGTGTTGAGCGGGGTCACGATGTTCTTCACGACGAAGTACATGACGGCGAGCGTCAGCACAACCGAGATCAACGGGTTCACGACGATTGGCATGATCGAGCGGATCGACGACGGGACGTTCCAGCCGGAGATCCAGTTGGCGATGAAGCCGGCGACGAGGCCGCCTGCCATTGCCCCGAGGAAGCCCGAACCGATCGAACCTGCAACGGCACCTGCGGCCATACCGGGAACGAGACCCGGGCGGTCAGCCATGCCGAATGCGATGAAGCCTGCGAGGGCCGGGAGCAGGAAGCCCCACGGTGCCATTGCGAGACCGAAGAAGAATGCGCCGATGCGAACGTTCATTGCGAGGGCTGCGCCATCGCCATTCACGCCGTCGATTGCGTTCTGGACGCCGAGGCTGGTGAAGCCTGCCGGGTCGCCCGAGATCATGAAGCCCAGTGCGATCAAAATACCGCCGGCGGTGACGAACGGGATCATGTACGAAACACCGGTCATCAGCCACATGCGGAGCTTGTGTCCTGCACCCACTGTTGTTGCCTTCCTGTTGGAGTCACCCGACGGCCCTCACCGCCGAGTGTCTTGCTGGTTTGAAGACTCCCCCGAGACCTTCAACCCATTCCGCGAAGCCTGATCAGCCCTTCGCGGAAACCTTTGCTTCTGCTTCTTCGATCAGCTTCGATGCTTCTCGGATTGCAGTCTTGACCTGCGCTTCGATGATCGGCAGGTGTGCGAAACGGTCTTTGTCGCGGACTGGAACATCGGCTGCGAAGATCGCAACGTCCGCGGCCTGCAGAATGTCGGCCGGGATCTCTTTCTTGCCACCAGCACCCTGGGTCTCGACAGTGATCTCGTGGCCGGCCTTCTTCGCAGCACGCTCGAGCGCCTCTGCCGCCATATAGGTGTGCGCAATGCCCGTCGGGCACGATGTCACAGCGACGATCTTCATTCGGTATCTCCTTGGGTGAGCACAGCCAGAACGTCAGCTGCATTGGTTGCGTTGAGCAGAGCTGCTCGGAAGTCCTCGTCGATGATCCGACGGGCGAGCGCGGCGAGAATCGTGAGATGCGCGTCATCGCCATCTGCAGGGGCGACGATCATGAAGATCAGGTTGGCATCGCCGTCGTCGGCACCGAAATCGATGCCGCCCTTCCGGCGACCAACAACCACCGACGCGGCCGAGCAATGCGCGGACCGTGCGTGGGGAATGGCCACGCCCTCAAACCCTGTTGGGGCAATGGCTTCGCGGGCGAGCACGTCGGCAACCAGCCCCTCCAGCGAGGAGGCCCTTCCGGCTGCCACGACGCGCGCTGCGAGTGACTGAATCACGTCAGTCTTCGTCTCGCCCTGAACGTCGAGGTCGATCAACTGTTCAAGAAATATCGGTTCCACTATGACACCTCGATCAATTGACGCGTCGGTAACAAGTCGGCGTGGCGCGTCACCGGAATAGCCGCCGCTTGCTCAGCTGTGGGGATCGCAGTACCGGGGAGTGCAACGGATGCTGCACTCCATTGCACTGCACCGACCAATGCATCGGCATTCGCTCCACCGCCGATGAAGGTGGCCAACAGGATGTCGCCGGCCCCAACCGGTGTTCCCTGGATCTGCACCGCGGGCTCCACGTGCACTGCTTCATCCGCAGTTATATAGAGCGCACCGTCGCGTCCGAGTGAGCACACAACGGTGGTCACGCCGCGATCGATGACTTCGCGCGCTGCCTCGATGACGGATCCGAGCGTGTCCAGCGGTCGTCCGACGATCTCGCCGAGTTCGTGCTGGTTGGGCTTGATGAGATCGACGACGCCGCCACGCAGTGCAACATCCAACGGCTTGCCGGAGACGTCGACGGCGACGAGCGCACCGCGCGACTTCGCGAAGCGCGCGAGTTCGAGATACGTGGAGTCCGATGCGCCGGGGTTCAGCCGGCCCGCGAACACCACCCATGATCCGTCGAGCGGGAGTGCCGCCATCGCGGCTTCGACCTCGTCGATGATCGTCTCGGTCAATGTCACGCCCGGTTCGTTGATCTTCGTGACGGTGCCGTCGCTCTCAACGAGCGTGATGTTCGAGCGGGTGACACCGTCTGCCATCACAACGGTGTGCGGGACACCGACGCGCTGCAGGACGTCCTGGAACCAGCCGCCGCCGAGTTGCGCGCCGACGAAGATGGCGTGTGTCTGCGCGCCATATTTCGCCAACGCACGCGACACGTTCACGCCCTTGCCG
>CAXBQV010000090.1:0-6715 GCA_963978265.1 uncultured bacterium
AGCAGACGAGCTGGAGCTTGCGTATGAAGTGATGGTGTCACCAGCTTCAAGCACAACCTTTTGGTCGCCGCCAACAACTACCAGGAAGGGCAGACGGGCGGCCGTGGCTTCATCGGCCTGGCGGCGATGCTCTTCGGCAATTGGCGACCCGGTGGCCTGCTGGCGGGGTCGGCACTGTTCGGATTCGCAGACGCACTGCAGCTGCGTGCGTCGAGCGCGATCCATGCGGCGTTGCTGGTGGTCACACTCGGCCTCGTCGTATTCGCAATCGTGCGCCTGCGTCAGTCGAAGCGAATTGCCGCCGTCTGCTCGTTCGTTGCCGCAGTCGGCATCTTCCTGTTCTGGCTGCGCGTGCCCGAACTTCCCGGACAGTTCGTCACCATGACGCCGTACGTGACGACCTTGTTGGTGTTGTCACTTGCGACGCAACGGTTGCGGATGCCGGCGGCAGATGGATTGCCGTATCGCAAGGGTGGTGCACATTGACCGTCGACTGGAACATGCTGCGGCAGGCGGCAACCGACATCATGCGTCACGCGTATGCGCCGTATTCGAATTTCCCGGTTGGCGTTGCAGGACTCGTCGACGACGGCCGCGTGGTCGTCGGGTGCAACGTCGAGAACGCGTCCTACGGCCTCGGGCTCTGCGCGGAATGCGGCATGGTTTCGTCACTCTCCGCGACCGGTGGTGGCCGACTTGTCGCTGTGTACTGCGTCGATGCGCATGGCAATGCGCTCGCACCATGCGGCCGCTGTCGGCAGTTGCTGCTCGAGCATGGCGGGCGCGGCCTGCAGGTGATGAGTGAGGACGGCGTCGTCACCATGGCGGACCTGCTGCCGTGGGCATTCGATGCGAACGAGTTGCACCGCGGAGCGAATTCGTGACCGTCGAACGGTTCAACGCGGTCGATGTCATTGCGGTCAAGCGTGACAAGGGCATGCTCACGCACGACCAGATCGACTGGGTGGTCGATGCCTACACCCGCGGTGTTGTCGCCGACGAACAGATGTCGGCGCTGGCCATGGCGATCCTGCTCAATGGCATGACCGCCGACGAGATCGCCCGCTGGACCCAGGCAATGATCAACAGTGGTGAGCGCATGTCGTGGTCCGCGCTGTCGCGCCCCACTGCCGACAAGCACAGCACCGGCGGAGTTGGTGACAAGATCACGTTGCCGTTGGCGCCGATCGTCGCGGCCTGCGGTGTTGCCGTGCCGCAACTGTCGGGCAGGGGCCTCGGTCACACCGGTGGCACGTTGGACAAGATGGAGGCCATCCCGGGTTGGCGTGCCGCTCTCTCCAATGCCGAGATGTTCGAGGTGCTCGAGTCGACCGGTGCCGTGATCTGCGCCGCGGGCAGCGGACTCGCGCCGGCCGACAAGAAGCTCTACGCGCTGCGCGATGTCACCGGAACCGTTCCGGCGATTCCACTCATCGCTTCGTCGATCATGAGCAAGAAGATTGCGGAGGGCACCGGTGCGCTGGTCCTCGATGTGAAGACCGGGAACGGCGCGTTCATGTCGGATCCCGACCAGGCGCGTCTGTTGGCCCGCACGATGGTCGATCTCGGCAAAGCGGCGGGCGTGAAGACGGTTGCGCTGGTGACGGCGATGGACGTGCCGCTCGGCCGCACCGCCGGCAACGCGCTGGAGGTGCGGGAATCCGTGGATGTGTTGGCCGGGGGAGGCCCGAAGGACGTCGTCGAACTCACGGTGCGGCTTGCTGAGGAGATGCTCACGCTTGCTGGCACGCGAACGAAGGATCCTGCGGATGCGTTGCGCGATGGCACTGCGATGGACGTGTGGAAGCAGATGGTGCGTGCGCAGCATGGTGACCCCGATGCCGCACTGCCAGTGGCCACGCACCAGCACGACGTCGTTGCCGATCGCGACGGGCTACTGACGCATCTCGATGCGCTCGGCGTGGGGCTGGCGGCATGGAGGCTCGGCGCCGGGCGCGCGCGGCAAGGTGAAGCGGTGCAGGCGGGTGCTGGTGTCGAATGGTTCGTCGAACCCGGTGACGCAGTGCGCGCCGGCCAAAAATTGTTCACGCTGCACACCGACACTCCCGAACGCTTCGAATCCGCGCTCGAGGTGCTGACGCCGGCCTTCGGCATCGGCACAGCGGTGTGTAGCCGCCTGCCCCTTGTCGTAGATCGGATCGACTGATGCCACACGTCCACGCGAATCGCGTCACTATCCCGGTCCCGGGCGGCAAGGTCATCGAGGAACTCGTGGGCGCAGCCGCCACGCACAATCGCGATATCTCGATTGCGCACATGACTGCACCTGCCGGATGGACCGAGCCGTTCCAGACGCCGGACTTCGAGGAGTACACCGTGGTACTCCGCGGCACTGTCACCGTGGAATGTGACGGTGTCGTCCTCGAATGCCATGCCGGGCAGACGCTCACGACGCTTCCGGGGGAGCGGATCCGCTACGGCGTCGGACCTGCGGGTGCCGAGTACCTTGCTATCTGCATCCCCGCTTTCACGCCGGAATCCGTACACCGCGAGGACGTATGACGCTGAACATCGTGCCGAGTGCCGAGCAGATCACCCGCGCGCCGAAGGCTGTGCTCCACGATCACCTCGACGGCGGACTGCGGCCGCAGACCGTGATCGACTTGGCCGCCGACGTCGGGCATGTGCTGCCGACCACCGATGTTCGTGAACTCACCGACTGGTTCCACCGTGGTGCTGCGTCCGGATCGCTTGTGCAGTACCTCGAAACCTTCGAGCACACCGTCGGTGTGATGCAGTCGCGCGCCGCAATCGAACGCGTCGCCGCCGAGTGCGCCATCGATCACGCACTCGACGGCGTCGTGTATGCCGAAATCAGGTTTGCCCCGGAACTGCACGTGCCCAGCGGGTTGTCCATGCACGAGATCATCGACGCAGTCCTCGCAGGCTTCGAGCGCGGATCGAAGGAGGCCGCTGCTATGGGCCATCCGATCCGCATGGCCACCCTGCTGACGGCGATGCGCACCGCCGACTATGCCGACGAGGTTGCACGACTGGTTGTTGAGTACCGGGATCGAGGCGTCGTCGGGTTCGACATCGCCGGCGCCGAAAAGGGATTTCCCCCGACCGCGCATCAATCGGCATTCGACTACCTGCGACGTGAGAACGCACACTTCACCATCCATGCCGGCGAGGCGTACGGCCTTCCGAGCATCTGGGAGGCGATCCAACTCTGCGGCGCTGAACGCCTCGGACACGGTGTGCGCATTGTCGACGACATCCACATCGAGCACGGCCGACCAGTGCTCGGTCGACTCGCGCAGTACGTCCGCGACCGTCGGATCCCGCTTGAGTTGTGTCCGACATCGAATGTGCACACGGCGGCGGCACCGAGCATCGGCCAGCATCCGATCGGCCTGCTCAAGGATCTCCGGTTCCGGGTCACCGTGAACACCGACAACCGGTTGATGTCGAATGTTTCGATGTCCGGCGAGATGCGAGCGCTGGTGGACGCGTTCGGCTGGACCCTTGCCGACCTCCAGTGGGTGACGGTGAATGCCATGAAGAGCTCATTCATCCCGTTCGAAGAGCGCCTGCACATCATCAACGACATTGTGAAACCCGGGTACGCCGCGCTCGTGCGCTGAACCGGCCGACGTGAGGACCCCCTGTTCGGGGGTCCTTTTTTGTGCCCGATGGCCGGGCCTGCCCCCACCTCGAGCGAACGGGTTTGGCGGTCCGGATTCGGGGATCCGCAGGCGAAGTGGGGGGCGAGGGGGAAATCCGTGTAAGGAAGTGGGGGAGAATGGTTGAAAGTGGAGGAAAGTGGAGTAACCTCACCTCAACACCTCCGGCACAGGGGCCGGAGCAGGTGGCTCGGGGAAGGGGTCGCGATGTTTCTCGGCACCCACACCCCGCGCCTCGACGACAAGGGCCGGGTGATCCTCCCCGCCAAGTTCCGAGACGGACTTGCCGGCGGCATCGTCATCACCAAAGGGCAGGAGTCCTGCTTGGTCGTTTGGCCGACGGCCCAATTCCAGGAGTACGCAGCTCGTCTGCGGACTGCAGCACAAACCTCTCAACAGGTACGCGCGTACACACGCGTGTTCTTCGGCAGCGCATTCGACGACGTCCCGGACAAGCAGGGCCGGATCACGTTGCCTTCCCAATTGCGCGAGTACGCCGGACTGCAACGCGAGTGCGTCGTGGTCGGTGCCGACACCCGAATCGAGATCTGGGACGCGACTGCGTGGGCGACATACCTCGCAGAGCAAGAACCGCGTTACGTCGATCTCGACACGGAGGTCATTCCCTAACCATCCGTTGTGACCTCCCCCCGCTCCACGCGGTCTGACTTCCCCGCAGACCGATGGAGCGGTGGGGGATCGGAGCGGATGGCACGGAATGACGACAAGGACTGAAGGGAAGGACACGATGCACACGCCGGTGCTGCTCGATCGTTGCCTGACCCTGCTCGCCCCTGCCATCTCGAAGCCGGGCGCGATTGCGGTGGATGCCACCTTGGGGCTCGGCGGCCACTCCGAGGCAATGCTGCAGCGCTTCCCTGACCTCACCCTCGTCGGAATCGATCGCGACCACGATGCACTCGAGCACACACGCCGGCGCCTCGCAAACTTCGGTGCACGGACCCACCTCGTCCACGCGGTCTACGACGAGATTCCCGACGTGCTCGCAGAACTTGGAATCGCCGGCGTGGACGGCATCCTCTTCGACCTTGGCGTGTCATCGATGCAACTCGATATCGCCGAACGCGGTTTCGCGTACTCGCACGATGCACCACTTGACATGCGCATGAATGCGGACGACACCACGACGGCAGCCGACATCCTCAACACGTACTCGACTGCGCAACTGACTGACATCCTTCGCAAGTACGGCGAGGAGAAGTTTGCGCTGCAGATCGCGCGACGGATCGTGGCGGCACGCGACGTGCAGCCATTCACCACAAGCGCCCGACTCGTCGAGCTCATCAAGGACACGATTCCGGCGCCAGCCCGCCGCACCGGCGGCAATCCGGCGAAGCGCACCTTCCAGGCACTTCGCATCGAGGTGAACGCCGAACTCGCAGTCCTCGAACGTGCGATTCCAGCGGCGCTCGATGCGCTCAACCTGCACGGCCGGGTGGTCGTCATGTCGTACCAGTCGCTGGAGGACAGGATCGTGAAGCGGGCGTTCGTCGCGCGCACCGTACTCAATGCGCCGGCGGATCTCCCAGTGGTGCCGGAAGGCGCGCAACCGAAGTTCGCACTCGTCACCCGCGGCTCGGAGGCGCCGACCGATGACGAGATCGTCGAGAATCCGCGCGCTGCCTCGGCGCGACTCCGTTGCATCGAACGGGTGGCGGCATGAGCGCACTCGCACTCTCGCCCGCTCGGTTGCTTGATCGGCTGCCGAAGCCCGCCCTCGAACTCGTCCGTGGCAAGGTGCCAACGCTGAGCGCCCGTGCATTCACGATGCTCATCATGTCCATCTTCGCCTCGTCGCTCCTGGGCGCCCTGTTCATCAATGTTGCACTGACGCAAGGAGCGTTCCAGGAGGCGGCGCTCACGCGCGACGTGCGAACGATCGAAGCGCAGCAGCAGGCGGCGCAGCAGACGTTGGCCATGCTCGGATCGCCGGGCACGCTGGAATCGCGAGCGCGCGCGATGGGGATGGTGCCGGCAGCCGCACCCGTGTTCCTCCGACTCACCGATGGCAAGGTCCTCGGCAAGCCGGAAACGGCGCAGCGCGTCGATGCCTCGCAGGTGATCGACAGTCTGATGCCGCAGTCGTCGTTCCTGAATCCCGAATTGCCGATGGCCGCCGCCGCTCACAAGACCGTGCCAGTGCAGCCTCGCAGTGATGCGGCTGTCGAACTCACGGAGGCCACACCGTGATCTCGACGCGCCGTCTTCGATTGCTGCGGGCGATCGCAGTGCTCACCTTCTTCGGATTCACGGGCAAGTTGTTCTGGATGCAAGTCGTTGAGGGCTCGGCAACCGCCGCTGAAGCCATGGCGCAGAGCACGTTCACATCGCACATTCCCGCACTTCGTGGCCAGATCCAGGACATCAACGGTCTTCCGCTCGCAGTCACGATCGATGCCCGCAACATCACGGCCGACCAGACCTTGATCCGTGACCCCGGAGTGACGGCGCAGGTCCTCGCGCCCGTGATCGGCGCGGATCCGACTGCACTCGAGCGGACACTCACGGGCACACATCGGTTTGTGTACGTCGCCAAAGAGGTCACGCCGCAGGTGTGGAAAGAGGTCCAGAACCTCAATCTCTCCGGCATCCTCTCCGAGAGCGCCAGCCGACGTGTGTATCCGCAGGGAGCGCTCGCTGCGAATGTCATCGGGTTCATCAATTCCGACGGCATCGGTCGAGGCGGTATCGAGTACTCGTTCAACAAGGACTTGGCAGGAACTCCCGGACGCGCCGTCTTCACGATGGCCGGCGCTACCGCATTCACTCGGATGGCAGGTCCGAGTTCGACAGCCAGTTGGCGAGTCAGCTGGAGCACCGCGGCCTTGCTCGCCCCGTACATCCCAATCCCTGTCTCTGGGATGACCGCGGCCAGCGACGCGATGTTGACAATCGCTCCACCGTGCTTGCCCATCCACGATTCGTGGACCGCGCGCGTCCAGCCGAGGGCAGCAATGACATTGACATCGAAGATCTTGCGGGCAGCTGACGTCTCAATTGTCAGCAGGTCCCCAAAGTGCGGGTTGATTCCACAGTTGTTGACCAGC
>CAXBQV010000091.1:0-6664 GCA_963978265.1 uncultured bacterium
CGCATGACCGTCGAGGCGGAGATCGACACCCCGGCGTCCCATGAGCAATTCGGCGCCAGCCTGGATCGACGGATCGAAGTCGAAGACCACCGAGTTCTCGCGCTCACCGATGATGACTTCTGCACCGCGTTGCGCGCCCTGCTTGAGCAACGCCGCTTCGACGCCGAGCTTTGCGAGGCGGTCGGCGAGAAAGCCCACGGCCTCGGAATTGCTGAAGTCGGTCTGGCGGACCCACCGCTCAGGTTTATCGCCGATGACACGGAAGGCGTCCCCTTCCCTGCGCACGATGAAGCCTTCGTCGTCGACGGCTTTCGGTCGGATGGTGATCCGCTGCTGCACCGGAACCGCGGCGGCGGCGCGGGCCTGGGAGACGATGTTGCCCATCGCATACAGCAACGGCTTGAGTCCCTCATGTGTTGCTGCCGAGACCGGGAAGACCTGGAAGCCGCGCGCCTCGAGGTCCGGTGTCACCATCTCGGCGAGGTCGCGGGCATCGGGGACGTCGACCTTGTTCAGCACCACGATCCGAGGACGGTCTTCGAGGCCGGCCCCGTACTCGGTGAGTTCCTTCTCGATCGCGTCGAGATCCGACAGCGGGTCCCGCCCCGGCTCGATCGTGGCGCAGTCCACGACGTGCACGAGCGCTGCGCACCGTTCGACGTGCCGCAGGAACTCCAGTCCGAGACCCTTGCCCTGCGAAGCGCCGGGGATGAGCCCCGGGACGTCTGCGACGGTGAAGATGGTGTCGCCGATCTTGACGACGCCGAGATTCGGCACGAGTGTGGTGAACGGGTAATCGGCGATCTTCGGACGTGCCGCACTGATTGCCGCGATGAGACTCGACTTGCCTGCCGACGGGAATCCGATGAGACCGATATCGGCGACAGTCTTGAGTTCCAACGTCGCAGTGAGCGCTTCGCCCGGTTCGCCCAGCAGTGCGAATCCCGGTGCACGTCGCTTCGACGACGCGAGCGCAGCATTGCCGAGTCCGCCCTTGCCGCCGTGTGCGAGTACGAAACTGGTACCGGGTGCCACGAGGTCCGCGAGTACGTCGCCGTCGGCATTGGACACGACGGTGCCCGGCGGTACACGCAAGGTGGTGTCCTGTCCGCTGGCTCCGTCCTTGTTGCCGCCTTGACCGGGTTTGCCCGACGTCGCCTTGCGATGCGGCGAATGGTGATACTCGAGGAGTGTGGTGACCTGTGGATCCGCGACGAGGATGATGTCGCCACCTCGCCCACCGTTGCCGCCGTCCGGACCGCCGAGCGGACGGAACTTCTCGCGCATGACCGAGGTGCAGCCATTGCCGCCGTCACCGGCAGCCACGTGGAGGACGACACGGTCGACGAAACTCGTCATGTCTCCTCCTTACTGACAAAGCAAAAGGGCGGACCCATCGGGCCCACCCTTAAGCGACGATTGATGGCCCTGCTCAGGCACCTGGCAGGACGTTCACGACGCGACGACCGCGATGCGAACCGAACTCGACTGCACCGGCAGTGAGTGCGAAGAGCGTGTCATCCTTGCCGCGGCCAACATTGTTGCCCGGGTGGAAGTGCGTGCCGCGCTGGCGGACGATGATTTCGCCGGCTCCGACGATTTCGCCACCGAAACGCTTCACGCCGAGGCGCTGCGCGTTGGAGTCGCGACCGTTGCGCGTGCTGGATACACCCTTTTTACTGGCCATGGTTACTTCCCTGCCGAGATCTTCGTGACCTTGACCGTGCTGAGCTCAGAGCGGTGGCCCTGACGGCGACGGTAACCGGTCTTGTTCTTGTAGCGGAGGATGTCGATCTTCGGACCGCGGCTGTGGTTCACAACCTCTGCCGTGACCGACGCCTTCGCGAGCACGCTTGCATCAGTGGTGACCTTGTCGCCATCGACAAGAAGCAACACCGGCAGCTGGACGGCTGCACCCGGCTCCGCCGACAGGCGGTCAAGGGTGACGAGGTCGCCAACGGCAACCTTCTCCTGGCGGGCGCCAGCGCGAACAATCGCGTACACCGCGGTTCTCCTTGGATTTCGAAACGTGCGGAAGGGTGCGCCCGGGGGCGCAGCGAGGGCTAAGGCTACGGGAAACCCGTCCGACGGGCAAAACTAGCGCTTGCGGCCCTTTCCGCCCTTCGCGAGGGACTTGCCCTTGTGCGGGGCGCCTCCCTGACCCTTCGGCCGGTCCTCGTCGTCGGACCCCGCGTGCTCGGCCACGTGGATGGTGTTGAGCGACACCTTCACGCCCCGACCGTTGCAGTGTTCGCAGGACTCGGAGAAGGTCTCGAGCAGGCCCTGACCGATGCGTTTGCGCGTCATCTGGACGAGTCCCAACGAGCTCACTTCCGCCACCTGGTGCTTCGTGCGATCCCGACCGAGGCACTCGATGAGCCGGCGCACCACTTTGTCCCGGTTCGCTTCATGCACCATGTCGATGAAGTCGACGACGATGATGCCGCCGATGTCGCGCAGGCGCAGTTGACGGACGATCTCCTCAGCGGCTTCGAGGTTGTTCTGGGTGACGGTGTCCTCGAGCGTGCCGCCCTCGCCGGTGAACTTGCCGGTGTTGACGTCGACGACGGTCATGGCCTCAGTGCGATCGATGACGAGCGAACCGCCGGACGGCAGGTACACCTTGCGATCAAGTGCCTTCGAGAGTTGCTCGTCGATGCGATGTGCGGCGAAGACATCCTTCGTCTCGACCCACTTCGTGAGCCGGTCTGCGAGATCGGGTGCGACGTAGGTGACGTAGTTGTTCAATGTCTCGTGGACGTCGTCGCCGGACACGATGAGCTGCTTGAAGTCCTCGTTGAAGATGTCGCGCACGACCTTGATCGCAAGATCCGGTTCCGCGTAGAGCAGTGCTGGGGCATCAACGGTCTTGGACTTCGCAGCGATGTCCTCCCACTGTGCAGTGAGGCGTGCGACGTCCTTCGAGAGTTCCTCTTCGCTGGCGCCTTCCGCGGCAGTGCGCACGATCACGCCCGCCTCTTCCGGCAAGACACTTCGCAGCACACGCTTGAGGCGTGCACGCTCGGTGTCGGGGAGTTTGCGGGAGATGCCGGTCATCGAACCGTCCGGCACATAGACCAGGAAACGACCCGGCAGTGACACTTGCGACGTCAACCGCGCACCCTTGTGCCCGATCGGATCCTTCGTGACCTGCACGAGTACCGGGTCGCCGGTCTTCAAGGCGAACTCGATGCGCTTCGGTTGGCCGTCGAGGCCGGCTGCGTCCCAGTTGACTTCACCTGCGTACAGCACTGCATTTCGACCACGGCCGATGTCGATGAACGCGGCTTCCATGCCCGGGAGCACGTTTTGCACGCGACCGAGATAGACGTTGCCGATCATCGACGAGCCGCTGTTCCGGTTGACGTAGTGCTCGACGAGGATGCCGTCTTCGAGGACGGCGATCTGGACGCGGTCGGCGCTCTGCCGGACCACCATCACCCGTTCGACATCCTCGCGACGTGCGAGGAATTCGGCTTCGCTCAGAATCGTGGTGCGGCGGCGACCGTGTTCACGGCCTTCGCGGCGCCGGTTCTTCTTCGCCTGCAGCCGGGTCGATCCCGGAAGTTCATCGGTTGCCTTGCTCCGCGACTCGCGCACACGCACGACGGTGTTCGGCGGATCATCCGGGAGCAGTTCGTCCCCCTGGCCATTGCGACGGCGGCGACGGCGGCGGCGGTGCGACGCAGCGTCCCCGTCTTCGCCCTCGTCGTCGTGACCGTCGGGCGCATCGGAATCGGTGGTGTCGAGGTCGGTTGCGTCGTCGCCACCGTGCTCGGGGCGCCCTTTGCGGCGGCTGCCACCGCGTCGGCGACGGCGGCTCCGCGATCCGGCGTCGCCACGATCGTCGCCGTCAGCGCGTTCCGCGCGTTCGGCGCGCTCGGGCTTGGCTTCGGCCGCTTTCGCCTTCGGTGCTGCCTTCTTGGCAACGGTGACATCCGGTGCCTGGAACGTGACGGCGACTGGCGCCTTCTTCGCCCGCGGCTTGGCGGTTGCTTCGGCTGGCTCGGCGGCCGCTGGCGAAGCGACTGCCTTCTTCGCGCGGGTGGCCTTCTTCGCGGTCTTCTCCGCTGCCGGCTTCTCGTCGGCCGGTGGACCGACGGGGCGGCTGGCCGCCTTGCGGCGCGGCTTCGTCGTTGATTCTGTGCTCTCGTCGCTCATGACGTGAGAGTCCTCTCACCTGCTCCGCAAGCGGTGCAGCTCGGGCGCATCGCTGCGCAAAGTCTCGGGGCGACCACGGAGCACTGGAGTGCTGCACGCGATCCCGCGACGTCACACGCGATCAGGAGCGAATGGATCGCTCACATCACGGGTATCGGCAGTCAGGGGGCCCTGCGAGCACCTGGTTACCCGTGCGGGGGTTTCCATGGTGAGCGAGCCGACCGAAGCCAATGCCTGAAGGACGTCATCGGGTCGTACCGCCGGGGTTGTGTGGCGAACGACAAGACGAAGTATCGCACAGTTCGGCTGAGAAGACGATTCGAGCGCCAGATCGAGCACGGCGTGGCGGACATCGAAGGTGCGGATGCCCTGCTTCGTGAGCCGGGAGACCTCCACTGCGTCGGCACGCAACAGCGCGTCGACTGCGGCGGCAATCACATGGGAATCGATGTCGAAGCACTCGATGCGCCAGACGCTCGCCTCGAGTCGTTCGGCGAAATCCGGAGTACGTGCCTCCACAACCTCGACGATGTCGAGGTCCGGTGGCAGCGCGCGATCGAGCACGCGTTGGACATTGCCGACATCACACGGACGCGTGAGTGCGATCTCGAGATACTCGGCCTCGCTGCCGATGCCGGTCGGTGCCGCATTCGCGTACGAGATACGCGGATGCGGCGAGAATCCTGCGCTGAATGCGACCGGCACACCGGCTCTGCGAACTGCACGTTCGAACGCACGCTGGAAATCTCGATGCGACGAGAAGCGCAGTCTGCCGCGCTTCGCATACCGGATCCGCAGGCGTTGCACGACCGGTTCGGCAACTCGATCTGGCTGCGGCCGCGCCATCAGTTCGCGCCTTCAGTGACGAGCGGCTTCGTCGGCGCCAACGGGATGAAGGTCGTACCACTGGGGCCCACTTGGATCTCGGTCTGCATCTGCGGACAGACGCCGCAATCGAAACAGGGTGTCCACCGGCAGTCCTCGACTCCTTCTGCTGCAAGCGCCGCCTGCCAGTCCTCCCACAACCATTCGCGGTCGAGGCCCGAATCGAGGTGGTCCCACGGGAGCACTTCCTCCTGGGCCCGTTCGCGCGTGGTGAACCAGTCGAGACTCACCGGGGTTTCAGCGAACACATCGGCAGCTGCTGCAGCCCAGGCGTCGAACGAGAAGTGCTCGTTCCATCCGTCGAAACGGGCGCCGCGCCTCCAGACGGTCTCGATGACGTCGCCGACTCGTCGGTCGCCACGTGACAGCAGACCCTCGATGAGCCCGGGCTTGCCATCGTGGTACCGGAACCCGATGGACTTGGCGAACGACTTGTCGTCGCGAATTGCATCACGCAACTTCAGTAGCCGGGCATCGGTCGACTCATGGTCGAGTTGCGCAGCCCACTGGAAGGGCGTGTGCGGCTTCGGAATGAAACCACCGATAGAGACGGTGCAGCGGATGTCGCGCTGACCGGTGACAGCCCGACCGACACGGATGACCTCCTTCGCCAACCGCGCGATCTGCAGCACGTCTTCGTCGGTCTCCGTTGGCAGCCCGCACATGAAGTAGAGCTTCACCTGGCGCCAACCTGCGGAGTAGGCAGCGGTGACCGTGCGGACGAGATCTTCCTCCGTCACCTGCTTGTTGATGACGCGTCGCATCCGTTCACTGCCGCCCTCCGGGGCGAACGTGAGCCCGCTGCGACGGCCGTTGCGCGTGAGCTCGTTCGCGAGATCGATGTTGAATGCATCGACACGCGTGCTCGGGAGCGACAACCCGACGTTCTCGCCTTCGTACCGATCCGCCAACGACTTCGCAATGTCCTGGATCTCGGAGTGATCCGCGCTCGACAAACTGAGCAGACCGACCTCTTCGAATCCCGACGCTTCCACCGCACGTTGCACGATGGCACCGACGGTGCCCAGCGAGCGCTCTCGCACGGGACGGGTAATCATGCCGGCTTGGCAGAACCGGCAACCGCGCGTACAGCCCCGGAATATCTCAACCGACGCTCGCTCGTGCACGGTTTCCGCAAGCGGCACAAGCGGCGCCTTCGGGTAGGGCCACGCATCGAGGTCCATAACGGTGTGCTTCGACACGCGCCACGGCACATCGTTGCGAGTCGGAATCACACGACGGATCCGACCATCCTCCAGATATTCGACGTCATAGAAGCGCGGCACATAGCAACCCCCACGCGAAGCGAGCCGGTGCAGGAGTTCGACGCGACCACCCGGGCGGCGTTCGGCGTCGGAATCGCGATCACCGAGGCAAAGCCCAACCCAACCAGCCCGGCCAGCCCGGCTGCAAATAACCGGACAATAACCGGCGCCAGGATATTAGCCAGAACGAGAGGAGCCTGTGAGCAGGAAAACTTCTCAGCCAGAATTTCACTGACCGACCCCTGGCCTGCCTCAATGCGATCCAAAACCCCGTTTGCAGCAGCATTTTCACGGGTTGAGCGAATCGCCTGAGGCGAAAAAATCAACCTGGATGGAGTGGTCAATGACCAGGT
>CAXBQV010000092.1:0-6346 GCA_963978265.1 uncultured bacterium
ATGAGCAGCGACTTTCGATGACTGCACAGACCGAACAGGCCCGACATTTGGCAAAAGAAATCAAAAAGATGCAGTTAAGGCAGAATGAGCTTAAACTCAAAATGGAAAAGAAAGTATAAGAAGGCAACTAGCTGATTGGAGCAGCGATGTTCGAGGAGTTCTTCGCCGGGAAGTGCCAGGCCGTCACCCAGGATGCGTCGGCGCTGGCGGGCGCGATCATCGCCTCGGGCAAGGCGGCGGAAGACACGCTCGATGTCGCGATGAAGCTGTGGCGCTTCAAGGACGGCGACGCGCCGTTCGATTTTGCCGTCGGCAACCACTCCGGCCACATCAAGCGGCGCGTGATGCCGTCGCCGTACACGAAGCGGCACCCCATCATGATCCGCACCGCGAGCCGCGACGCAGGCCTCGTGAAGGCCGCGCAAATGGGCTGGCCCGCGTTCCTCGGCGTGCTCGGCGCAGGCTTCGATTCGATCGTGAATGCGAGGGCCAACACCCTCACGTTTCCACCGGGGACCGCGAAGTACGTGCGGGCAATGCTCCGCGAACTCGGGCGATTCACGCCGATCGCATATCGGCTCGAACTCGAGCACCAGACCGTTGAAATCTCAGGGATGCTCATCGCCGTCGGAAACGGCAGCACCTACGGCGGCGGCATGAAGGTGTGTCCGGGTGCCGACGTGCGCGACGGGGTAGCCGAGATTCTCATCGTCGGAGAGCTCCCGAAGCTGGCGTTCCTCCGGCTCTTCCCGAAGGTGTTCAGCGGAGCGCACGTCCACCATCCCGTGACGCGAGTGCTGCAAAGTGCCGCGTTCACATTGCATGCTCCGGGGCAGACCGCGTGGGCCGACGGTGAATACATCGGTCCCACGCCTGTGCGCTTGCAGGTTGAGCCGCTCGCAGTCCGCATCATCGGGGCGCCATGAGTTCACCGGCAGAGCGGTACGCCAAGTCGCGGCAACGCGCGGAAGCGCAGAAGACCTTGCTGCACGAATTCCGCCGACATCGCCCCTTCGATCTCGACGACTTCCAGGTTCGCGCGTGCGAGGCGCTCGAACGTGGATTCGGTGTTCTCGTTGCCGCGCCCACCGGTGCCGGCAAGACCGTTGTCGGGGAATTCGCTGTGTACCTCGCACTCCAGCATGGCGGCAAGTGCTTCTACACCACACCGATCAAAGCGCTGTCCAACCAGAAGTACCGGGATCTCATCGAGGAGTACGGCGAAGAGCGAATCGGGCTCCTCACGGGTGATCTCTCCATCAATGGCGATGCCCCGATCGTCATCATGACGACCGAAGTTCTCCGGAACATGATCTACGCGGGTTCCGAAGCACTCCTCGGACTCATGCATGTCGTTATGGATGAGGTGCACTATCTGGCTGATCGTGACCGAGGAGCCGTGTGGGAGGAAGTGATCCTGCATCTGCCGGACTCGGTCACGGTCACCGCCCTCAGTGCGACGGTCAGCAATGCCGAGGAGTTTGGCGATTGGCTGACCACAGTTCGTGGAGACACCACCATCATCGTCGAAGAACACCGGCCAGTACCGCTCTGGCAGCACGTGGCTGCCGGATCCCGGATCTACGATCTGTTCAGCGACGACGAGCAACGAGAACTCAACCCCGAACTGCTTCGTATCGGCCGGGACCAGGCACGAGCAGAGAAGTTCGACGACCGTCGTCACCATCGAAATCGCACCAGTCGGGCAACGCCGAGCCGCGTGGATGTGATCGAGAAGTTGCGGGACCACAATCTGCTTCCGGCGATCACGTTCATCTTTTCGCGGGCGGGCTGCGACCAAGCCGTTCGGCAGTGCTTGACCGCGGGCTTGCGCCTCACAACCCCCGAAGAGCGAAAGTACATCGCGGAATATGCCGAACAACGCACGAGCGACCTTCCCGGCGAAGACCTGCTTGCGCTCGGATACGAGGAATGGATCGCGGCACTGCAACGAGGCATTGCCGCGCATCACGCCGGCTTGATCCCGAGGTTCAAGGAGATTATCGAGGACCTCTTCCAACAGGGCTATCTGAAAGCCGTCTTCGCCACGGAGACACTGGCCCTCGGGATCAACATGCCCGCCCGGTCGGTGGTGCTTGAACGGCTGACGAAATGGAACGGCGAGACCCATGCTGACATCACGCCGGGGGAGTACACGCAGTTGACCGGCCGTGCCGGACGACGAGGTATCGACCACGAGGGACACGCGATCGTCGTTTGGCATGCGGGGCTCGATCCCCGCGCGCTTGCCGGTCTTGCCTCCACACGCACATACCCACTTCGCAGTTCATTCCGGCCCGCCTACACGATGGCCGTGAACCTTGTGCACAGCATCGGGTACACCGCGGCACGCAATGTGCTCGAGGCGTCGTTCGCGCAGTTCCAGGCCGATCGGGCGGTCGTCGGACTCGTGAAGCAGGTGCGCAAGAACGAGGAAGCCCTCGACGGCTACCGGGACGCCATGACCTGCCATCTCGGCGATTTCGGTGAGTATGCGTCGCTGCGCCGCCAGATCAACGAACTCGAGAAGGGGGCCGTGCGGCGCGGCAATGCGCAGGCGCGGATCGATGCTGCGAATTCGCTGAACGCGCTGCAGCCCGGCGATGTGATCGTCACGACGAGCAGCCGCCGTCCGTCGTACGCAGTCGTCATCGATGACGGGAAACGCCACGGGATGGATGCACGGCCGAGCGTGATGGGGATCGACCGACAGGTGCGACGCATCAGTGCGGCGGACTTCGACGGTGCGGTGCAGGTTGTTGCGAAGGTGCGCTTGCCGCGGGACCTCGACGCAAGGAAACCACACCAACGCCGCCAACTCGCATCGCTGCTCCACGACGCAACAGCTGCTGTCGGACCGGCAGCGCGGCAACGGCCGAAGCGCGAAGTTGCCGATGTCGACGACCTCCGCCGCGCATTGCGCGCACACCCGTGTCATGGCTGTGATGAACGCGAGGATCACGCACGCTGGGGAGAGCGGTACTTCCGTCTCGACCACGAGACGCGACAACTCCGCGATCGCATCGAGCACCGGACGAATTCCATCGCGCGCGCATTCGACAAGGTGTGCGCGGTGCTCGCCGAACTCGGTTATCTGCAGGGGAGCGGGGAATCGTCGACGGTGACCGCCGAGGGTCTGCAACTCGCGCGACTGCACACCGAGCTCGATCTGCTCGTAGCGGAAGCGTTGCGGCGCAATGTGTTCGAGGGACTGACCGCTCCCGAGTTCGCTGCCATGGTGTCGTTACTCGTGCATGAAGGCCGCCGGGAGGGCGAGCAGCCCCGTATCCCCGACGGGCGTTGCGAGGACGTCGCCCACGAACTCGTCGAACTGTGGCTCGAGATCACGTCGGTCGAGGCGGCGATCGGTGCCAGTCAGTTGCGGGAGCCGGATGCATCGTTCGTCTGGCCGGTGTATCGCTGGGCGAGCGGCGCCCGGCTCTCCAGCGTGCTCCGCGACAGCGATCTGTCGGCCGGTGATTTCGTTCGCTGGGTCCGTCGGCTCATCGATCTGCTCGAGCAGATCTCAGCGGCGGATTCGGCGTGCCACGATGTTGCGCGGACTGCGGTGGGGCTCCTTCGTCGCGGCATCGTCGCTTCGATCGACATCGACGAGTGATTACCAGCGCCCGAGCACCGACTGGATTCCATAGCGTTCGCCGAGCGCCGCGATTGCTTCGTCGTTCCGTTTGACCTTCGGCACCGGAACTCGACCGCTGCGCAGTGTCACAACCCGCTGGGTACGCCGCAGTTCGTCCGCGTGTTCGCGAAGCGTGGCGGCCTTCGTCCTGGTCAAGGGCGGTGTGTCGTGGGACGCCGCCTCGAGGATGCCGTCGAGGTTGCCGAACGCCTGCAGATACTGGGCGGCCGTCTTCGCACCGATGCCCGGCGCACCGGGGATCCCGTCGCTCGGATCGCCGCGGAGCACCGCAAAATCCGCGTACTGGTCCGCCCGGACACCGTAGGTGCCGAGCACCTGCGTTTCGTCGTACACCGTGTGCTTGTTCACCCCGGTGCCGAGGTACAACAGCCGCCGACCGGCCGCGTCGTTGACGAGTTGGGTCAGGTCGCGATCGCCGGACACGATGTCGACGGGGGAATCGGCGGTGAGTGCGAGCGCCGCGACGACGTCATCCGCCTCCAACTCCGGCGCTCCTGCAACGGCGATCCCCAGTGCGGTGCAGATCTCGGCGATGATGGGAATCTGCGGTGAAAGCGTGTCCGGCACTTCCTCCAGGTCCTCGATGTCGTCGGCGTCGGCAAGCCGGTGCGTCTTGTATGACGGCAGCAGGTCGACGCGCCATTGCGGCCGCCAGTCCTCGTCCCAACACGCGACGATCCGGTTCGGCCGGTACTGGTCGCGCAACGAACGCAGGCCGTCGAAGAAGCCGCGGATCGCATTCACGGGCTCGCCCCTCGGCGAGACGAGACTGTCGGGCAGCGCGTAGTAGGCGCGGTAGTAGAGCGTCGCGGCATCGAGCAGCATCAGCGTCATGCACCCATTCTGCCGCCATTACAGTTGCGGCATGCGGGTGCTGCTGCGGAACGGCGTGATCTATGCGAACGGCCCGCAACCGCTCACCGCAATGTTGCTTGCCGATGATCGGATCGTGTGGATCGGGACCGACCATGCGGCCCACGAGGCCGACCGGATCGTGGATCTGGACGGACGGATCGTCGTTCCGGCGTTCGTCGACGCCCACGTGCACACAACCGCCACTGGGCTCGCGACCATCGATTGCACTGTGCATGATCATCGCCGACTGCTCGATCGCTTCACCGGCAGCGATACGGTGGTCATCGGGCACGGCTGGGACGACACCGGCTGGCCACCGGACTGGTTCAGTCTCGATGAACTCGACGCCCGCGTCGGAAACACGGTCGTCTACGCGTCGCGCATCGACGTGCACTCGGCATTCGTATCGAGGTCGCTCCTCGAACGGGTTCCTGCACAACTCGACGGATGGTCTGCTACCGGCATCCTCACGCGTGCAGCACATGCAGCGGCCCGCGAAATGGCGTTCGGCCTCTTGAGCGACGAGCAGCGTCGCAACGCCCAACGTCGCATCCTTGCACTCGCCGCCGAGCGCGGAATCGCCTGTATCCAGGAGATGGCCGGGCCCCAGATTTCGTCATTCCGCGATGCCGAAGTCCTCCTCGGGCAACGCGCGCCGTCCGTGCCCGAGATCTTCGTGTGGTGGGGTGAACTCCACGGGCACGACCGCGCCCAGCTGCTCGGCGCGCACGGCGTCGGCGGTGACCTCGTCATCGACGGTTCGGTCGGATCCCGAACGGCTGCATTCTGCGAGCACTACGCCGACGGTGACACGACCGGCACGCTCTATCAGGAGGATGCGGAACTCGTCGCGCACATCACGGAAGCGGCGCGACGCGGAATGTGCACCGCATTCCATGCGATCGGGGACGACGCCACCCGACAGATCGTCGCTGCGTTCTCATCGGTGGCCGCGAGCATCGGTGTCGATCGGATGCGCGCAGGGCGGCACCGCATCGAACACTGCGAACTCGTCTCGGACGCCGATTTGGGCACGATGGCCGGCCTCGGACTCATCGCAAGTGTGCAACCGCAATTCGATGCCGAATGGGGAGGCGAACGTGGCATGTATGCGCGTCGGCTCGGGCCACGCGCACAGCGCATGAACCGTTTCGCGTCGATGTCGCGGGCAGGAGTGCAGTTGGCGTTCGGATCCGACGCACCGGTCACACCGATGGATCCGTGGGCGGCCGTGCACGCCGCCCACATGCACCGCACCGAGTCGGAGCGCATTTCGCAACGTGCGGCGATTGCAGCACACACCCGCGGCGGTTGGCGGGCGGTGGGCATCGACGATGCGGGCGTGCTCGCCGAGGGCTGGGAGGCCACGTTCGCAGTGTGGGAATCCGACGGCGCCCCTTCGTTGCCGTTGGACCAACGTGTTGCGCGGTGGTCCACGGATCCGCGAGCCGGAATTCCACTCCTGCCCGACATGCGGCAGGCTCGCTGCGTGCTGACGGTCCGCAGGGGAAGGACGTTGTTCGATGCGCTCGGCTAGATGGTGGATCGCACTCGCGAGCGGTCTGCTGCTCGCCGCGGTGTTCCCCCCGTTCGACCTGCACTGGCTGTGCATGCCGTTCGCGATCGCCGGCTGGTTCGCGGCGCAGCGGGGCGAGCGGTTCCCGGACCGCCTGACGATGGCCTACGATCGCGTCCAATCCCTTCGCTACGGCGAGAATCCTCACCAGGTCGGGGCGTGGTACGCCGACAGCCATGACGGGTTCGGTGGCGCAGTCGTCCACCAGGGCAAGGAACTGTCGTTCACGAACCTGCTCGATCTCGACGCGGCGG
>CAXBQV010000093.1:0-6316 GCA_963978265.1 uncultured bacterium
ATTCGCACGAACACGCGCCGGCGAACTCGATCTTGTGCAGCAGTACCGCCCCTTGCTCGAGCGCCTCGCAAGCCTCAAACCGGCGCGTGGAACCGCCGCTCCAGCCCGCTTCGGAGCCCGCTGGGCGCCGTGTGGCGAGCGCCACCCGCAGGTGGTGGCTTTCGGCCTGCAGCCCGACATCGCAAAGGGAGAAAGATCTTCTACCGACGCCATTAACGATTGGACTGCAGCCCATGAAATACGTCTACGACTTCACCGAGGGCGATCGCTCGATGGTCGACCTCCTCGGCGGCAAAGGTGCGAACCTCGCCGAGATGATGCGGCTCGGACTGCCGGTGCCTCCCGGTTTCACGATCACCACCGAGGCGTGCAAGGCGTATCTCGCCGAAGGCAAGGAGCCCGACGCGATGTCCGCGCAGGTGTGGACGAACATGGCTGCGACCGAATCCCGCTCACGTCGCCGCTTCGGCGATCCGCAGGATCCGCTGCTCGTCTCGGTCCGTTCCGGCGCGAAGTTCTCGATGCCGGGCATGATGGAGACGGTCCTCAACATCGGACTCAACGACGACACGCTCCCCGGTCTCGCTGCAGTGACCGGAAGCGAGCGTTTTGCGTGGGACTCCTACCGACGGCTCATCCAGATGTTCGGCAAGACGGTGCTCGGCATCGATGCCGAGCACTTCGAGCACGTCCTCGAAGCGCGCAAGCAGATGGTCGGTGCGAAGTCCGACGTCGATCTCAATGTCGAGGACCTGAAGGCGGTGGTCGCCGACTACAAGATGGTCGTCAAGACACATGCGGGTCGCGACTTCCCGCAGGACGTCCGTGAACAACTTGAACTCGCCATCCACGCGGTCTTCGATTCGTGGAACACCGATCGTGCGAAGCTCTACCGACGCCAGGAACGTATTCCCGAGGATCTCGGCACTGCGGTGAACGTCTGCACGATGGTCTTCGGCAACCGCGGTGAATCCTCAGGCACCGGCGTTGCATTCACTCGTGATCCCGCCTCCGGCTCCACCGGCGAGTACGGCGATTGGCTCCCGAATGCCCAGGGAGAAGACGTTGTCGCCGGTATCCGCAACACCTTGAAGTTGGCGGACCTCCACACGCATATGCCGGTCGTGCACGACGAACTCATGGACGTCATGCATCGACTCGAAGCGCACTACCGGGATCTCTGCGATATCGAGTTCACGGTTGAAGACGGTCAACTGTGGATGTTGCAGACGCGTGTCGGCAAGCGCACACCAGCTGCCGCATTCCGCATCGCGGTGCAGCTCGTGGAGGAAGGCGTCATATCGCTCGACGAGGCGCTCAAGCGCGTCTCGGGCAAACAGCTCGTGAACCTGATGTTCCCGCGCTTCGCCTCACACCATGGAGCCACGAAACTCACCACCGGCATCTCGGCATCGCCGGGTGCAGCCGTCGGTCAGGTCGTGTTCAACTCCCAGCGCGCCGTCGAGGTTGCAGCCACGGGTAAGCAGGTCATCCTCGTCCGCCGTGAGACCAATCCCGACGACCTTGCCGGCATGGTCGCAGCCGTCGGCATCCTCACCTCGCGTGGTGGCAAGACATCGCACGCGGCAGTCGTCGCACGCGGCATGGGGAAGACCGCGGTCTGCGGTGCAGACGAACTCCTCGTCGAATCCGATCGGTTCACCGCCCCCGGTGGCCAGGTCATTACAGAAGGCGAGACCATCGGCATCGACGGCACCACCGGTGAGGTCTTTTACGGCGACGTGGCCGTCTCCGATTCGAACGTCACCCGCTACCTCGATGGCGCATTGACCGACGCGGAGATCGAGGCCGATCCGCTCGTCCGAGCCGTGCACATCCTCATCCAGCACGCGGACAACGTCCGGCGCATGGGAGTCCGGGCGAATGCCGACACGGAGGACGACGCGGCACGCGCGCGTCGAATGGGCGCGGAAGGCATCGGTCTCGCGCGCACCGAGCACATGTTCCTCGGCGATCGCCGCGAACTCGTCGAACACCTGATCCTCGCCGACAGTGACGCGGAGGTGAAGCAGGCACTCAACGCGCTGCTGCCACTCCAGATTGGCGACTTCACCGGCATCCTCCGCGAGATGGACCAACTGCCGGTGGTGATCCGACTGCTGGATCCGCCGTTGCATGAATTCCTGCCGGACCGACAGGCACTGGCGGTGAAGGTTGCGGTGGCAGAGGCCACGCAGGGCAAGGCCGATCCGCAGGACGTGAAGGTGCTCGCTGCGGTCGAGCGCATGCACGAGTCCAACCCGATGCTCGGTCTGCGGGGGGTGCGACTTGGCATCATGTTCCCCGGCCTCTTCGAATTGCAGGTACGTGCAATCGCTGAAGCATCCGCCATCCTCATCAAGGAGGGCCGTCATCCACATGCCGAGATCATGGTGCCGCTCGTGGCAACGGTTGCGGAACTCGAGCCGATCCGGAACACATCCGAAGGCATCATCGCGGAAGTCGCAGCGAAGTACGGCGTCGAGCTCGACATTCCGATCGGCACGATGATCGAGGTTCCGCGTGCTGCCGTCACGGCACATCGCATCGCGCGCGCGGCTGACTTCTTCTCGTTCGGCACCAACGACCTCACGCAGACGACGTGGGCGTTCAGCCGAGACGACGTCGAAGCATCCTTCGTGGGTGAATACCTTGAACGCGGCATCTTCGGCACCTCGCCGTTTGAGTCGATCGACCCGTACGGCGTGGGCGAACTCGTCAAGATCGCGATCGAGCGCGGCCGCAGCGTGAAGTCCGACATCGGGCTCGGCGTCTGCGGCGAACACGGCGGCGATCCGACGTCGATCCACTTCTTCGACGAGGTGGGACTGGATTACGTGTCATGCTCGCCGTTCCGCGTGCCGGTTGCACGACTTGAAGCCGGTCGCGCATCGCTTTCGACAACGCACCTCAGCGATACACGCTGACGCGCGCGTGGCGAGTTGCGCTGTGAGTGCGCGCTGAGCCACATCCACCGTCGTTTGCAGGAGGCGGGTTCCCCTACAATTCGGGGACCCGCCTCCTTAGCTCAGTGGTAGAGCGCCCGCCTTGTAAGCGGAAGGTCGTCAGTTCAATCCTGACAGGGGGCTCTGTGAAGATCCACATCATGGATCGCAACCGCAGTGCACCGCAGCGCTGCCTCGGACCGGCGATTGAACAATCTCCACGCCTGCCGTTCCTGCCATACTCAACATGGGCATGGAGGATCACGCATGACGAGCACGTCACGTTCAGTCGCGATGTCGTTGTTCGGCGCGGTCCTCTTCGGCACCGCAGGTACCGCTGCAGCGCTTGGACCTGACGGTGCCGATCCCTCCGTCCTCGGGTTCATGCGGCTGTTCCTTGGAGCAATTGCGCTGCTCGTCGCTGTCCCATTCTTCGGAGGTTCGCTGCGGCGGCTCGTCATATTGATCCGACGGCCAGGCGTCTGGGTGATGGCAGTCTGCGCCGGCGCTTATCAGCCGCTGTTCTTCGGGGCGACCGCCAGAACGGGTGTCGCGCTGAGCACGCTCGTGGCGGTGAGCTTCACCCCAGTTGTTGCCGGGTTCGTGGGTTGGGCTGTGTTCCGTGAGCGACCCGCACGTGCGTGGTTTCTCGCGACAACTGTGGCTGTTGCCGGTCTCGCGCTCCGATCGGCCGGTGATCTCGACGTCGGGAATCTGAGTGGGTTGCTCATGGCGGCGGCAGCCGGCTCGACCACGGGTTGCTACCTCAACGCGGCGAAGGTCGAACTCCGACGAGGTGGGCACCCCGTGGAACTTCCCGCGCTTGCGTACCTCATCGGATCAGCGCTCCTCATTCCGGTCGTGGGGAACGGATTCACGACGGTCGCCTTCAGCTGGTCGCTGTTGGTGCTTGCGCTCTACTTGGGCGTCGTCACCATGGCGCTTGCCAATGCATTGAACATCGAGGGCCTGCGGGGATTGCCGCCGGGGCCGGCAGCAACGCTCATGTTGGCCGACCCGTTGACGGCGA
Organism: uncultured bacterium; assembly: GCA_963978265.1. GTDB lineage: Bacteria > Actinomycetota > Actinomycetes > S36-B12 > UBA5976 > JAKALQ01. The sequence goes on from CAXBQV010000093.1 coordinate 3,976, forward strand.
CGGCGCTCGGGGTCGTTGTGCTGGGGGAATCGCTGCAGGTCGTCGCCGTCGTCGGTATGGTGCTCGTGATGGTGGGCTTGGTGTGGCAGAGCCGCGCCCAAAGCGAAGCACCGATTTCCGCCGCCGGGAGCACGCTCGGCTGAACCGGCACTGCGGGCCGCTTGCCGCCCGGCGACCTCAGGCCGCGAGATTGCGCATGACGCGCAGCAACACCGACATCGACGCCAGCGTTGGCGACTCCTGCGCAAGGATCTCGGAGAGGGTGGTCTTCGCGCGGGCGATGGCGCCAGTCTTACGGGCCTCCCACGCATGCACGCGGTCGTCGGGAGTTGCTGCTGGCGAGGTCGAACGCGCGATGCTTTCCACGATCGACGCCGTTGCGGCGTAGAGATCGCTGCGCAGCGCCAATCGCGCGAGTGTGTCCCAGCGACTGTCCCGAGGCAGTTCGGTGATACGCGTCAGTGCCGGATCAACCTGGTAGCGATCGTTCACCGCGTAGTACAGCGGCAGCAGCGTGTCCGCCGCCTCACCGACCGCCGTCGCGATCCGGTCGATGTCGAGCACGGTGAACGAGTCCAGAAGCCGGGTGACCTCGGTGGCAATCGGTGCCGGCACCCCTGCAGCGACATGGCGGTCGCGGAGTGCCACGAGATTCTCGAGTTCGACGCCCCGCATGTGCGTGACCACATCCGGTGCCCACCGTTGGACGACAGGTTGCAGTCGCTCGATGAGACCTGCGACGTCGATGTCGGCACCGTAGCGCTGCAGGATCCAACGTGTCGCGCGGTCGAACAGGCGGCGCATCTCAAGGTGCAGCAAGTACAGCTCGGACGTCGCTACGTGATTGTCGAGTTGATTTATCGAATCCCACACACGCTGCAGGTCGAACACCTCGATGGCGATCGTCGCGGCCTTGACGACGTCGCTTGCGGTCGCGTTCGTCTCCTCCATCGCCCGGAATACGAAGTTGACTCCGCCGATGTTGAGCACCTGGTTGCAGGCACTCGTCTCGATGATCTGCGCGCGAAGCGGATGGCGCTCGAGCAGCTCCGGATAGCGGTCAACAACAGCCGGTGGGAAGTAGCGCCGAAGCATCGCGGAGTACCACGGGTCGTCTGCAAGCCGCTCTTCGGCAAGTGCACGAACGAGTGCGATCTTGGCGTAGGCGAGCAGCACGCAATACTCCGGGGAGACGAGACCTTCTCCCGCGGCCTGCCGAACCGCCAATTCGCGATCAGTCGGCAGGTACTCGAGCCCGCGGTCGAGAATGTTCCTGCGTTCGAGGTCTGCGATCAGTCGTCGATCCACACTCACCATGCGGCCTGCCTCGCTGCGGGCGACGCCGAGGACCAGATTCTGCGCGTAGTTGTCCGCGAGCACATGCTCTGCGACGTCATCGGTCATGGATGCAAGTAGCGTGCTGCGCGCATCGCGATCGAGCCCGCCGGATTCAAGCAGCGGCTGCAACAGGATCTTGATGTTGACTTCGTGGTCGGAGGTATCGACGCCGGCGGAATTGTCGAGTGCGTCGGTGTTGAGACGGCGGCCGGCCAGCGCCGCTTCGATGCGGCCACGCTGGGTGAACCCGAGATTGGCGCCCTCGCCCACCACTTTTGCGCGGACTTCGGTGGCGTCGATCCGCAGAGAATCGTTGGTGCGGTCGCCGGCATCGGCTTGGTTTTCACTCGACGCTTTCACGTAGGTACCGATACCGCCGAAATAGAGCAGGTCGACCGGCGCCTTCAGGATGGCGCGCATCAGCTCGGCCGGCGTCGTGCCCGGTGTATCGAGATTCAGCAACGCGCGCATTTCGGCCGACAGTGCGATCGACTTGGCATCGCGCGCCCACACGCCGCCGCCCTTCGAAATCAGGCGCTTGTCGTAGTCCATCCACGAAGAGCGCGGCAAGTCGAACAGCCGCTTGCGCTCGGCCCAACTGGCCTGCGGATCCGGGGCCGGATCGACGAAGATGTGACGATGATCGAACGCGGCCACCAGTCTGGTCTGCCGACTGAGCAGCATGCCGTTACCGAACACGTCTCCCGACATGTCGCCGACACCTGCGACGGTGAACGGCGTCGTCTGGATGTCGGTGCCCAGCTCGCGGAAATGCCGCTTCACAGATTCCCAGGCGCCGCGGGCGGTGATGCCCATCTTCTTGTGGTCGTAGCCGACCGAACCGCCGGACGCGAAGGCGTCGTCCAGCCAGAAGCCATAGTCGCGCGACAGCGCATTGGCGATGTCGGAGAAGGTCGCGGTGCCCTTGTCGGCGGCGACGACCAGGTAGGGATCGTCACCATCGTGCCGTACCACGCCGGCCGGAGGCTTCATCTCGCCATCG
>CAXBQV010000094.1:0-6214 GCA_963978265.1 uncultured bacterium
GTCAGGTCACGCACGACCAGCGCTTTGGTCTGTGTGGGCTGCTGTTCCATGCGTACTCCTCTCTGGGGTAATTCGGCTTCACCACGTCCTTGCACCTTGTATCCGCCGAGTTGGTGCACCGACTGGGGGGTGAGGCCGAGGTGGGCCATCACCGGTATGCCGGCATCAACGAGGGCGCGCACCTGCGGCAGCACGCTGTGGCCGCCTTCGAGTTTCACGGCATGCGCCATGCCGTCCTTCAGGAAGCGGGCACTGGTCTCGATCGCCTGCTCCACCGATTGTTGATAGGTGCCGAAGGGAAGGTCGGCGACGACGAGCGCACGCTTCGACCCGCGGACGACGCCGCGGACGAGCGGTAGCAGTTCGTCGACGGTCACCGGGATGGTGGAGTCGTAGCCGTAGACGAGCGTCGCCGCTGAATCGCCGACGAGGAGGACGGGGATGCCTGCTTCGTCGAGGATCTGGGCAGTGGTGGCGTCATAGGCGGTGAGCATCGGCCATCGCTCGCCGCGTTCCTTCGCGACTGCGAGATCGGTGATCGTGACGCGATGTGTGCCGCCTCCACCGTAGAGGCGCGCGGACACTTCATTCATTGGTGCTCCCGTCTCGAGGCCCTTGCGGGTCCCCGGATCGGGAACAGTGTGACACGGCTAGCGGGTTTCGCGCCAAGCGTTGGTGATCGGGAGCCGTCGGTCGCGTCCGAACGCACGGGAGGACAGCTTCGGGCCCGGTGGGTACTGGCGGCGCTTGTACTCGGCGAGGTCGACGAGCCGCAGCACCCGGTGTACGAGATCCGGGTCGAAGCCGCGGGCAATGAGTTCCCCGCCTCCGAGGTCGCTTTCGACATAGAGGTCGAGGAGTGCGTCGAGGACGTCGTATTCGGGGAGGGAATCGGAGTCGCGCTGACCCGGTCGGAGTTCGGCAGACGGCGGTTTCGTGATGGACGACTCCGGGATCGGCGGTGTCTGCTGCTTGCGAAGTGCTTCGGCGTTGCGCCATTTGGCGAGTTCCCAGACGAGCATCTTCGGAACGTCCTTGATCGGTGCGTAGCCGCCAACGGCGTCGCCGTAGATGGTGGAGTAGCCGACTGCCAGTTCGCTCTTGTTCCCGGTGGCGAGCACGAGGTGCCCTTCCTCGTTGCTGATCGCCATGATCGCCGTTCCACGCACGCGCGCTTGCAGGTTCTCCGCTGCGAGTCCATGCAGCGGCATCGAAGCCTCGTAGGCGGCGACCACCGGTTCGATCTCAATGGTGCGGAAGTGGCAGCCGATGCGTTTGGCGAGATCTGCAGCGTCGTCGCGTGAATGCTGCGACGAGTATCGCGACGGCAGCGACACACCGTAGACGCTGTCGCCGCCGATGGCATCAGCGGCGATGGCCGCGACGAGGGCGGAGTCGATGCCGCCCGACAACGCGATGGCGACGGAGGCGAAACCGTTCTTCTTCACATAGTCGCGCGTCGCCACGACGAGCGCTGCATACGCCTCCTCGACTTCGGAAAGCGGCTTCGCGATTCCTGGTGTGAGCGGCTTGTACGACCCGATCGGGAAGCGGCTCAACGTGACGACTTCGGTGCCGTCGGGGAGTGTGGTGTCGGCCTGCGCTTGGCGCAGATCGAGATCCACGAGCATGAGGCCGTCGTCGAACATCGGCGCACGAGCGATGACCGTGCCGTGCTCGTCGATGATGTGGGAGTCGCCGTCGAAAACGAGTTCGTCCTGCGCGCCGACCATGTTCACGTACACGATCGGGCAGTTCGCTTCGCGGGCCCGTCGTTCGACAAGCGCGCGGCGCACGTCGGTCTTGCCGCGTTCATACGGCGACCCATTCATGACGACGAGCAATCCGGCGCCCTGGGCTTGCACGCGCGCGACCGGTCCGCCGTCCTGCCAGAGGTCCTCGCAGATTGCGAACGCGATGTCGATGCCGCCGATGCGGGCCACCAGGCTGGAGTCCCCGGGACGGAAGTTGCGGAACTCGTCGAAGACGCCGTAGTTGGGCAGGTGATGCTTCGCGTAGGTGCCGACGATGCGGCCACGGTGGATGAGGGCGAGGCAGTTCTGCGGAGTTCCCGGTTCGCCACCGAGGTAACCCACTGCCACCGCGACATCACCGCAGGCGGCCGCGTCCAGATCCGTCGCCAGCGCGGTGGCGGCTGCCTTCGACGCCGCCTGGAAGGACGTCCGATTTGCGAGGTCCTCGATGGGGTAGCCCGTGAGCATCATCTCCGGGAACACCGCTATATGTGCGCCGTTGAATGCCGCCTGCTTCGTGAGGGAAACCACGGTGGCGGCGTTGCCCTCGAGATCACCGACCGTCGGGTTGACCTGGGCGAGGGCGATCCGCAGTTGGGGCATGCGGAAAGCCTACGGGTGCGTGCAGGCGCTGCAACGTGCCCGAAACAAATGGCTGGCAGCCTTGCGTGTGGAAAGGTGTGACGCATGGACAAGCAGACCGAATTCGTGCTCCGTTCGATCGAGGAGCGCGACATCCGTTTCGTGCGCCTGTGGTTCACCGACGTGCTCGGGTTCCTGAAGTCGGTTGCCGTGGCCCCGGCCGAGCTCGAGGGCGCGTTCGAGGAAGGGATCGGGTTCGACGGTTCGGCCATCGAAGGATTCGCCCGCGTGCACGAGAGCGACATGCTTGCGTGGCCCGACGCATCAACCTTCCAGGTGTTGCCGTGGCGCGGTGACACGAATGCCGTCGCCCGCATCTTCTGTGACATCACGATGCCTGATGGGTCGCCGTCATGGGCGGATCCGCGACACGTGCTCAAGCGCTCGTTGTCGAAGGCTGCCGACATGGGCTTCTCCTTCTACACGCACCCGGAGATCGAGTTCTTCCTCTTCAAGGACCAGCCGCAACCCGGCGTGCAACCGGTACCCGTCGATACGTTCGGCTACTTCGACCATGCACCGCAGGGCATCGGATACGACTTCCGTCGGCAGACCATCACCATGCTCGAGGCAATGGGCATTTCGGTCGAGTTCTCGCACCATGAGGCAGCACCCGGTCAGCAGGAGATCGACCTGCGCTACGCCGACGCATTGACGATGGCGGACAACATCATGACCTTCCGCGCAGTTGTGAAGGAGGTGGCGCTGCAGCAGGGTGTGTACGCATCGTTCATGCCAAAACCGCTTGCGAACGCCCCGGGCTCGGGCATGCACACCCACCTTTCGCTGTTCGAAGGCGATCGCAATGCCTTCCACGAACCTGGTGCCCAGTACCAACTGTCGAAAGTGGGACGGTCATTCGTCGCCGGCCTGCTGCAGCACGCACCGGAGATCACCGCAGTGCTCAACCAGTGGGTGAATTCCTACAAGCGACTCACCACCGGTGCCGGCAAGGACGCAGGTGCAGGCGGCGAAGCACCGGCCTACGTCTGCTGGGGTCACAACAACCGATCGGCAATGGTGCGCGTACCGATGTACAAGCCGGGCAAGGGCAACAGCACCCGCATCGAAGTGCGCTCACTCGACAGCGCGTGCAATCCCTACCTCGCGTTCGCTGTGCTGTTGAGTGCCGGGCTCAAGGGTGTAGAGCAGGGGTACGAACTTCCGCCCGGTGCCGAAGACGACGTCTGGTCACTGACCGACGCCGAACGCCGTGCGCTCGGAATGCGCGCATTGCCGAGCAGCCTCGGTGAGGCCATTCAGGTGATGGAGCGCAGTGATCTCGTCGCGGAGACGCTCGGCGAACACGTCTTCGACTTCTTCCTTCGCAATAAGCGGCAGGAGTGGCACGAGTACCGCTCGCAGGTCACCGCCTACGAGCTCGAGAAGTACCTGCCGGTTCTCTAGGAGTCTGGTGTCGGAGGAACGGGCGGGATCGCAGCGCGTTGCATCGGTGACGTCGCGCCTCCTGCGTGTGGGTGTCCGTGACACCGATCTTGCAACCACGTTGCTCATGACCGACGGCGTCGCGCAGATGTTCGCCGGTGACGCGCTCGACGACCTCGACCTCGCCGCCGATCCGGACCAGGCGCTGCGCACGCTCGCCGATATGGCGACGGGGAATCCATCGGCGTTGTCGATCCTCGCACACGACAGCGGTGCGCGACATCGTGCGCTGGCGGTGATCGGGCTCTCACGCGGATTGGTGCAGCATTTCCTGAAACGTCCGGAGGATCTGTCGCTGTTCGCGACCGATGGCCCTTGGGAACGACTCGTCGCACCGGATGCGATGCGAGTGCATCTGTTTGAAGGGATTGGAGCGGACTCCGAGTCGCCGCTGCCGCATGCCCGCTTCACTGGCGCGGACGGACGGAATGCGTTGCGCATCCGCTACCGACAACTCCTTGCATGCATCGCGGCGCACGACGTTGCACATGATCTGCCGTTCGAGCAGGTCGGCGAGATGCTGTCGGATCTCGCCGATGCCGTAGTTCAAACGGCACTCGCCATCGCGCAATCGGAACTCTCGAGCGACGCGACTCCGTGCCGCTTCGCGGTGATCGCCATGGGCAAATGCGGCGGTCGCGAACTCAACTACATCTCCGACGTCGACGTCATCTTCGTTGGCGAGCCGCTGGGGGAGGGCGAGGACCCGACGTCGGCCCTCCGCACCGCAACGGCACTTGCGACCGGCGTCATGTCGATCTGTCAGGACTTCACCACCGAAGGCGCGATCTGGCAGGTGGATGCGGCATTGCGTCCGGAGGGAAAGGACGGCGCGCTTGTCCGCACCCTTGCATCACATGTCGGCTACTACGAACGCTGGGCGCAGACGTGGGAGTTCCAAGCACTGCTCAAGGCTCGTGCGATGGCAGGCGACATCGAACTCGGTATGGCCTACGTCGATGCGGTACTGCCGATGGTGTGGAACGCCACCGCGCGGCCGAACTTCGTCAGCGATGTGCAGAGCATGCGCAAGCGAGTGGAGCGCGAAATTCCCGACGATGAACTGCATCGCGAACTCAAACTCGGACCCGGTGGTCTGCGCGATGTGGAATTCTCCGTCCAATTGCTGCAATTGGTGCATGGCCGTACGGATGTGACCCTGCGCTCACGCAACACGATGGCGGCGCTCGAAGCGCTCGCGACGTGGGGTTACGTGGGACGCGAGGATGCGGCGGCGATGGCGACCTCGTACCGGTTCGAGCGCACCCTCGAGCACCGCATCCAGTTGCTTGATCTGCGCCGCACGCATCTGATCCCGACGGACGAACAGCAGCTCCGCACGATCGCACGTTCGCTGCAGTTCCGCTCCGAGCCGCTCGCCGAGCTCGAGAAGGCGCTGAAGTTCCACACCAAGGACGTACGGCGCATCCACGAAAAAATCTTCTATCGCCCGCTGTTGCAGGCAGTTGCCCGACTTGATGCCGGCGATGCTCGCCTATCGGTCGAGCAAGCCGTCGAGCGCTTGCGCATCCTCGGATACACGGATCCCGAAGGCGCGATGCGGCACGTGGAATCGCTCACCACTGGCGTCTCGCGCCGCGCAGCGATCCAGAAGACACTGCTGCCGGTTCTGCTCGGTTGGTTCGCGGAAACCCCGCTTCCCGACCAAGGGCTGTTGGGCTTCCGTCGCGTCTCCGATGCACTCGGCACCACACCCTGGTACCTGCGCCTCCTGCGCGACGACTCAGTGGTCGCCGAGCGCATGACGCGCATTCTCTGCTACGCGCGGCTCTCCACGGATCTGCTGCTGACGGCACCGGAGGCCGTCGCGATGCTCGAGCACGTTCAGGATCTGCAGCCTCGCGATTTCGCGTCGCTGCTGCATGAGTTCGCCGCTGCAGCAGATCGGCAGGAGAATGCACGTGAGGCGATCACACTGCTTCGCAGCCTGCGCCGTCGCGAACTGTTCCGGATCACCGCGGCAGACATCCTCGGACTCGCCGATCCGGTCACGGTCTGCCGCGCACTGAGCGAGCTGATGGAAGCGACGCTGGTTCCGGCGCTCTCCGCGGTCGTGCGTGACTGGGAACGTGCGAAGGGTGCGTCATTTCCGACGCGATTCTCGATCGTTGCGATGGGTCGATTCGGTGGACGCGAACTCTCATACGGCAGCGATGCCGATGTGATGTTCGTCCACGATCCGATCGACGAGAGCGCCGACTGTCTTGGTGCCGCAATCGAGGTGGCGAGCCAACTCACGAACCTGCTCGCCGAGCCGGGCACCGAACCACCACTCGCTGTCATTTCGTCCCGCAAGAACGGCTGATTCAGCCCACGGCATAATCGCCCCGCCCTTACACAAGAGGGGTGGG
>CAXBQV010000095.1:0-6209 GCA_963978265.1 uncultured bacterium
TCGCTGCCTCACTGGCGGACACCGATCTGGGTGACCTGCTCCACTTCCGCGTCGAACGCCAAACCCTCACGAAACTGTCGAACAATTCGCAGATTGCGTCGAGGTCGCGATGCGCAAATGCGGATGCCTGCTCGATCGCCTGTCTGCGAAGTCGTGCCGGCCAATCGGTTCCGCTCCACAACGCCCAGAGCACTTCGTGCGGTGTCGCGCCTGCACGCACTTTCGCGTGTGCATCGTGCAGCAGTCGGCGTAATCCCTCGAACGCAGCGGCACCCGGGAGATCCGGCGGGAGTTCGAACAACGGCGTTCGCGACGACAGTGCCGCGGCGATTGCGTCGTCACTCGAGACGGCACGTTCCGTGCGAAGCACCCGCGCAAGCCCGCGGATCATGGCGGGATCGATCCCGCACAGCGGGGAAAGCAGCAGTTCGTGGGCATGCACAGGGTCAAGGTCGAGTTCCGCACCGGCAACTGCCTCGAGAGCCCGGAGCAGGGTGCGGACCGCGGATTGATCGACGAGTCGGGAGTCACGGACGTCGGTGACGACGGGAATGTTCGCGCGCTGCAACGCACGTTCGATTGTCGGTATTGCATGTGCCGCTCGTACGAGCACGGCGAAGTCGTCCCAGGAATCATTCGTCCGCTGCACAAGCGCGCGGATTTCCGATGCGATGTGCGCTGCCTCAGCAGTGGCATCGTCGTAGCAGTACACGCGGACCGAACTCTCGGTCGTCGGGGTACCGGGGTTGCGGTGGAGTTCGCTGTGCTCCTTGGTCAGTCCCGGGACCGCGGTGTTGCCGAAGATCGCACGTGCGTAGTCGCGGATCGCAGTTCCGTACCTGCGGGTGTGCCGCAGCACCAACGTGCGCGGTGCCGTCTGGCCATGGCGCTTCGCGAAGAATGCGAAGTCGTCCGCGAAGTCGCGAACATTGGAGACCTCCGCACCGCGGAATGCGTAGATCGATTGGTCGGGGTCTCCCACTGCGACGAGACTCTGCGCGTGCACGCAGAGCCGTTCGAGCAGGGCTACTTGCATGTGGTCGGTGTCCTGGTACTCGTCGACATAGATGTGCCGGATCCCGGAGACGAGCGACGGATCGGACTGCAGCGCCGCAACCGCTGTGTACATGAGTTCGCCGTAGTCGATGGCATCGTCCTGGATCAGCGACTCGAGGTACTCGTCGAGCACCGGACCGATCGCCGCCCAGGTTTGATCTCCGGCACGATCGCCGATTGCGGTGAGTTCGTCGCCGGCGATTCCGAGCGCGCGTGCACCTGCAAAGGCGACGCGCACCTCCTTTGCGAAGCCCCGGGTGCCGACCGCGTCGAGCAGTTCCTTGGGCCACCGGGCGCGGAGCACCGGCTCGTGCAGGGTGCCGTCGAGCACGTCGCGCACCGCGCGTTCCTGCTCCGCGCCGGTGAGCACTCGGATCGGGTGGTCAGGCGACGCATTGCGCATGACGAGATCGAGTGCGAATGCGTGAAAGGTGGACACACGCGGCGGTTCGCCGGTGCCGATGCGCAATGACAGTCGTTCGCGGACTTCGGCCGCAGCATCGCGGCCGAAGGTGAGGATGAGGACGGACGCCGGATCCGCACCTGCGGCCACACGCGCGAGCGCTGCCTCGATGAGCGTGGTGGTCTTGCCCGTTCCAGGACCCGCGTAGACGATCGCGGGTCCTGTGTCCCACGCCGTCACGTCCAGCTGCGACTCATCGAGTTCCGGTGCGGCGGAGCCGGTTGCAGGAGGTGCGATCAACCGCCACTCATGCCGCCCTGACTCCATGCGCCGAACGTACCGAGGGGGTCCCACGTGGGACCGGAGACGTGCCGGAGTCGGTGATTCGGGGCATCCATGCGACGATTCCCCTCGTGCAGGAACAGACGATGGTGATCGAAGACGGAATCGTCGCCCGTCGCGTCCGTCGACCGGCCGATCTCCTGCGATTCATCATCGCCCTCGCAATCTCCGTCGGACTCCTGGGTTTCGGCTCGATCCTCGCGTCAACGATCAAGGGGCTCGACAACGATCTCGCGAAGTCGGCCACCTACCTGCCGTCATGGCTGGCGCTGCCGATCGGCCTGCTGTCCAGCATCGGTCTCGTGCTGCTCCCGATCGGCGTCGCGATCAATCTCTGGATGCGCAAGCGGGGTCGGGTTGTGGCCGAAGCAACGCTCGGCTTCCTCGTGGCGGCTGTCGTCGTCACGGCGCTCGGCTGGTACCTGCAAAACAATGCGTCGGACGCAGTGTGGTTCGCCCTCGCCGGCACCACGTCACGCGCGGCCATCCCGCTGCAGCCGTACCTCAGCGGTGTCGTCGCCATCGTCACCATCGCCCGGGTGCGCGAACGCGGCCGAGGTGGTCAGCTGTCGATGACCGTCATCGGTGCGTCGACCCTCGCGGTGTTCCTCGCCGGCGGCGTGACGATCGTGTCCACCGCACTCACACTGCTGCTCGGGTGGGCGACCGGGCTGCTGCATCGCTACGCCATCGGTACACCGACGTCGCGTCCGCGCGGTCTTCGTGTCGCGGACGCGATGGCAAAGGCGGGATATCCGGTCTCGATCCTCCGCGCGACCGCATCGACCGACAAGGGTCGTCGATACGCGGCCCGAACCGAAGCCGGGCAACGGCTCCATGTGGTCGTCTTCGATCGCGACCTCGAGGGCTCCGGTGTGCTGCCCCGATGGTGGCGCGGATTGCGACTGCGCGATCCGGAGGCACTCGGCGGCGGCAACATGCGCGAGACGCTCGATCGCGCAGTGCTCATCTCGCAGGCAGCGCACCTCGCCGGCGCACGCGTGCCACAATTGCTGTTCGCGCGCACCATCGACGCCGACTCGTGCATGCTGGCCTTCGAATACGTCGAGGGAACGTCGCTCGCGCGCGTCCTCGATGCCGGCGAAAAGGTCGACGATCACGCACTCGTACAGACGTGGCACGCGCTCGCGAGCATGCACGACGCCGCGATCGCCCACCGCGCGCTGTCGGTCGATCATCTGGTTCTCGACCGCGACGGCAACGTCTGGGTGCTGCATCCGACGTCGGGCACTGTTGCGATGAATGACCTCCAGGAGCGGATCGACCTAGCGGACACGCTTGTTGCGCTCGCAATGGTGTCCTCGGCGTCCCGTGCGGTTGCCACCGGTGTGCACGCGCTCGGGGCGCCGCGGATTGCTCGCGCGCTCCCCGCGCTGCAGCCATTCGCGCTGTCCCGCGGAAACCGAACACGGCTCCGCAAGCACAAGGGCATCGTGGGTTCGCTCAGAGAAGAGATCCTGGCGCTCAACACGGCCCCCGAAGCCGAAGTGCAGGACGTGCAGATCGAACGCTTGAGTCCGCGCCGGATCGTCACCGCTGCTGCGGGCCTCGTCGCCGCGTACCTGCTGCTCGGCCAACTCGGCCAAGTGGATCTGCTCGGACTGTTCACGCAGGCGAACTACCAGTGGCTGCTCATCGCGGGCATCGGCTCACTGTTCACGTTCGTGGGTGCCGCACTCGCGCTCGAGGGGTTCGTCGCCGAACGACTCCGACTCGGCAAGACCTTGCTCGTGCAACTCTCGGCGGCGTTCGCAACGCTCGTGTCACCGCCCACGCTGGGCGCCGTTGCAGTGAACGTGCGCTATCTGCAGAAGGAGAAGGTGCCCGCTGCGGCTGCCGGCGCGAGCGTCGCCGTGTCGCAGGTGCTTGCCTTCTTCATCCACATCGCCCTGCTGTTCCTGTTCGGCGTGGCTGCCGGAACCTCCGATGCGTTCACGTTCGATCCGCCGAAGATCGCAATCGTCATCGTCGGTGTCATTGCGTTGCTCGCTGCAGTACTCCTACCACTGCAGTCGGTCCGCCGCTGGCTGCTCGCACGTGCCCGCCCGAGTCTCGACGTCGTGCTGCCACGGTTGTCGCTGCTCGCACAGACGCCGAGCAAACTCGTCACCGGCGTCGTCGGGCCGCTCCTCGCGGAGCCGCGGATCGCCTACGTGAAGGGCTGCTACCGTCGTCCGACCCCCGCGGACGCGGTGACCGACGCGCCCGACGCGGGACCGGTCACGGAGCTCCTCGTCCGTCCGCTCCTGCGTCTCTTCTTCCCGGAACTGGGCGGACTGATCGGTCTGCTCGTCCCGGAGTTCGCCGGACGCCGGAGCCTCCTCGAGGCGCTCCCCGTCTTCACCGGTGGCGCGTTCGAGATCGGGCAGCTCGTCGAGCACCTGCTCCGTCGTGAGCCCGTGAGCGAGCAGGTCGAGCACGTCGGTCATGACAGGTCTCCGGTTCCGGCTTCGCCCGACTCCGGGTCACGGTGCGACTGAGCGAAATTGCGTCGGCTGACGACCCGGTCGGCGACCATCCGGGAGACCGCGACGGCGCTGGTGAAACCCAACATCGACAGCAGCAGCAGGATGTTGATCTCGGTGCCATGAAAAACAGCCAATGGCTGTCGTGTTACCAGCTCGAATACAAGCGACAGGACAAGTTTCTCAATCTTGAATATCAAAAACTGAAAGCAAAACTCCCCCCCGCCCAGCACACTGCTTTGCTGGCCGGACAAAAGGCCTGGCTTGGCTATCGGGATGCGTGGTGCCAGTTCCAAGGGGGGCTCGATGTCGCACCGACACCGCAGATCAACGGGGTGGCCTGTCTGGTTGACCTGACCGCGGAACAGGTCAAAAAGCTGCGCGAGAGTTTTTGACGCGCACCCATACCGGTCGCAAGCCTTTGAAAAACATAGTCTTTTATCTTCTGAATTGCCTTGAAACGACCCAAGCCGCATCGGCTTTGGGAAAATTGGAGCGGGCGAAGGGATTTGAACCCTCGACCCCAACCTTGGCAAGGTTGTGCTCTACCCCTGAGCTACACCCGCATCCGAGAGGCCATCGCGCCGAAGGGCCGAAGACCGTGCCGCAGACCTATGCCAAATGCGGGCGCCGAATGCAACAGCCGTTGCGGAGGAATATCGGGCCGCATTTCGACGGGGCGGGGCAGGTGCAAGGGGAGTGCTGGCAAGGTTCCAGTTGCAAATCCTCTCGGCTGAGCCATCTAGAGATCTGAACCGTGCCATGGCCGCTCGGCTCGGCGGCAGCAGACGACAGGCGAGGACCACGTGACAATCATGGAGCAGGGCAGCGGCGCAGCGCCGCAAGCCGGGACCGATCTGATCAAGGACACGACGACGCAGAGCTTCGTCCGCGACGTGATCGAAGAGTCCAAATCATCACAAGCTCTCATATTGCAAGATTCTTCTGCACTTTGCATTTCGGTTGTCATTCCATCTTCTGGAACTTCTTCATGTCCAATTGGCAAGTAAGGAACTTGAGGCGCATCTGCCGCGATCTCCTGGAAGCCGAGAGACCGGACTTGGGAAGTGATCGCCTACAGATCGCCTGACCGGTTCGGGACCCAAAGGAGGATCGACCCGAAGAGCACCTTCAGCCGACCGCGCCGATCGCCGAGCACGCCCCAGAAAAGTCCGCCGACAAGGAGCCCCGCCATCTGCAGGTTGATCAGGAGCACGCCGGTCGAAAGCAGCTCGGATTCCGGGATCCCGAGCTCGCGCAGGCTCTTCACGCGAACGATCGAAAAGAGCAGCAGGTCATAGATGTCGACGAAGTACCCGGCGGCAGTGACGGCAATCAGGATCGCGGCCAGCAAAAGCGACTGCCACAGGAAAATGGTTTCGCTGAACGGGATCACGCCGGTGACCGCCAGCATGTTGGGCGGCATGCTGCCGGGATTGGCCTGCAACTGCGCGGCGGAGGATGAAAGTCCCAGCGCCCAGACCGAACCGTTGCCGAGATAGGCGGCGGCACCGGCAGCGCCGTGACCGCTGGTCGGCCATCACGGCCGCAGCGGTGCTTGTCGTGGGCGCCCTGATTGCCCCCGCCGCCGCCGACACGCTCAGCAGCAAACTGAAGAACGCTGGCGAAGAACTCACTGCAGCCACCAAAGAGGTACTGGGGCTTGACCCGACGGTCGATTTCTTCGTCGACCAGGCGGCCTTGCACCACGCTCGGCAGGTGGCCCGACGCGGGGCGAATCTGCACACGGAGTGGGATGCAGCGATTGCGAAGTGGCGCGACACCGAACCTGCCAGTCACGCCCGCTATGTGAAAAGTGGAATGCTGCCGCCGGCTGCCGACCTGCAGGCGTTGCTGCCGAGCTGGGAGGTCGGCACCCAGGTCGCGACCCGTAAGGCCGGGCAAGCGGTACTCAATGCGCT
>CAXBQV010000096.1:0-6023 GCA_963978265.1 uncultured bacterium
TGTCATTCGCGGCAGTCTCGGAGCCGGCCGCGATCTCGTGGCGTTCGGCCGCCGGATCGACACCGCGTGCTTGTTTGACGAGTCTGGCGCAGGCACGTTCGGCGAGGTACGACTCCCCGCCGGTGACCAGTGCCGATTTCACGTCGGTAGCCTGCCATGCCACGTGCGTTCCACAGCAACGGACACCGTGTGTCCACGGGTGACGACCGCAATTCCGCCGACAACGTCGGTGCGCAGCACCGGTGTTCCATGTGCGCGGAGCAAGGACACCGTGGAGGGTGCGGGGTGTCCGTAGTCGTTCCCCGCACCAACGGAGACAAGCGCAAGGCCCGGGTGCAGCGCAGCGAGATAGTCGGAGTCTTGGTAACGCGAACCGTGATGCGGCACCTTCAGCACGTCGGTGCGCACGACCGGCATGTGCGCTTGCGCGTCGGCATCCGCATCCCCGGTGACGAGGACACTGCCTTGCGGAGTACGGATCATGAGCACAACGCTGCCGTTGTTCGGATCGCCGGACATCTGCGTCGGCTCTGGCCACACGATGTCGACGTGCACCGCTCCAACTTCGAATCGATCGCCGCGGACGAGCGGACGAATCGGCTGCCGCACCATCCCGGTCACCCGCTGGTACTCGATCAGTGGGTCATGCAGTGGCGACGCCATCACCGAACGGACTTCCGCCTGTGCAACCACTCCAGCGACGCCTTCCACGTGGTCGGCGTGGAAATGCGTCAACACAAGTGCGTCGACCGTGCTGATGCGGAGCGAACGCAGGCACCGCCGGACTGCTCGGGCGTCGGGACCGGCATCGATGACGATCGCGCTGTGCACCCCAGTCCGGACGACGGTGGCGTCGCCTTGACCGACGTCGCACATCACATACCACCAGTCATTCGGAGGCCAGCGATGCGGACTGCCGCAGGTCGAGAGAACGAGCGACACGACAAGCAGGCTTGCAACCATCCGGCGCCGATGACGCATCCGCCACAACGCGATGAGCAGGAGCATGGACACGACGGTGCTGCCAGGCGAGGCGAAGGGCGAGACGGCAAGTGCAGAGTTCGAGCCAACACGTGCGATCCACGCAATGGCATCGCACATGAGCACACCGGGTACCGCCACAATCCCCGCGAGCCAGTGCAGCGTCGGGGCAAGCACTGGAATCGGAAGCAGTGCGACGGACGCGAACACCGTTGCGACGAAACCGCTGACCGTCGCGGGTGCAACAAGCGGCTCGGCGAGCACATTTGCGGGCACACTCAACCACGTCGGTGCTGCACCCATGACGAGGAGCAATGGCAACGTCGCAATCTGCGCGGCGACGGTGGCGAGGACCACGTTGAGCAATCGATTCGTGGGCAGGCGTTCGGCGAGCATCGGCTGCAGGACGATCAAGCCCGCGGTTGCAGCCACTGACAGTCCGAACCCGTACTGCCATGACATGAAGGGATCGATGACGAGGAGCACGATCGCGGAAAGCCACAACGCTGCAGAACTCTGTTTCGTGGCGCCGGTAGCAAGTGCGTAGAGCGCGACACCGCCCATCACGGCCGCCCGCATGACGCTCGGCTGCGGCTGCACGACGGCGACGAACAGCAGCAGCACACCGGTGAGCAGGAGATAGCGGTGCAATCGGCGAATGCGCGTGCGTTGCAGCAGCCAGAGGACAGCGCCGAGCACGATCGCGACGTTCGCACCGGACACCGCCGTGAGATGGCTCAAACCGCTCGTCCGCAGGTCGTCGGCAAGTGCGCGCGACTGCGCGCTGGTGTCTCCGACAACGAGACCCGGCAGCAGTGTGGCGCCGGCGCGGGCAGTCGGATCGTGCGCCCGCGCTACATCGGCGAGGCTGTGGCGAATCCGATTCGTGGTACGACTGCCGCGGGATGCGGGCATCGCGATGACGAGCGGCCCACGAAATGCGATGCGGTAGGCGGAACGACGCCGGACGTCGTCGGGATGCAGGATGGCCCTTCCGCGAACAGTCGTCCCAACTTCGACACCGCGGGCGGCCGTCCGCCATCTGAGTGTGACCGGAATCGATGTGCGCATGTCCTGACCGCCTGCGACGACACGAATCAGCGTCGCGCGCGCCTGCCACGACCGTTCGGTGCTGAGACCACCGTAACCGCGCTGGTCGAGCAACTGCGGTTCGATGTCCACGACGGCAGTGACGTCCACCATCCCGGCGTTGCGCACAAGGTCGGCGACTTGGGATGGGTCAGCAGCAAGCACACGAAGCGCGGCCACAACTGCGCCGAGCACGAGTCCTGCACACAGCAGGCGTGCTTGGCGGAATCTACCGGCAACAAGCAGCGCGCCCGCGAGCAGCCCCGCGGCAACCACGGGCGTCGCGATGTGGAGTCCGACAGCGCAGCCGATCCAGATCGCGCACGCGAGCGGAAGCAGTCGGAGATCGACGACCTGTGACTCCGTCATAGGGTCGCTGCGTCCGCGATCTGCGCGTATTTCGCGTCGCCGATCCCGGTCACTTGGAGCAGGTCTCGCAACTGTGCGAACGGGCCATGAGTGGCGCGGTACTCGACGATCCGCCGCGCTGTCACCGGTCCCACACCAGGCAGTTGTTCGAGTTGTGCCGCTGACGCCGAGTTGATGCTCACTCTGCCGCCGGATGACGCGGCTGCAGGTGAGCCGGCGGCAGCGACTCCTGCGCTGCCAACGACGATCTGCTCACCGTCGACGACCTTGCGTGCCATGTTGATCCCGGGCCGGCGGCCCGGTCGAATGCCACCCGCTGCCGCTACTGCGTCGAGAACGCGCGCACCGAGTGGGAGCCGAACAACGCCGGGGTGCAGGACATCGCCGACGACGTCAACGACCACGCGCGTGTCAGTCGGAGCATCGCGGACGATGACGGCCGCGACCGGGGTCGCATCCACCGGTGCTGAGAACCACCAGTACGCAACGGCCGCCACCACGATCACAACAGCGCCGACGGCGAGGCGTCGGGGCATACCTGGTGGGAGTTGCCATTCGAATTGCACGGGCCGACCCCACGCCATCCCCCGACGGCGGAATGCACGACGCCGACCGCTTGTGCACGGTCGGCGCCGGAAGCCTGCTGTGGATCAGGCGGGGACGATGTTCACGAGTTTCGGCGCTCGCACGATCACGGTCTTGACGTCCCGGCCGGCCAAGGACTTCTGGACGTCAGCGTCGGCGAGTGCCAGTGCTCGCAAGTCGGCTTCCGTGATGTCGGTCGGAACTTCGAGTCGGGAACGAACCTTGCCCTGGATCTGGACGATGCAGGTGATCGTGTCGTCGACGAGCAGCGCCGGGTCGACTGCCGGCCAGCCTGCCAGCGCTACACACGGCGCATGGCCGAGTCGAGCCCACATGTCCTCGGCGGTGTACGGCGCCACGAGCGACAACAGGATCGCGACCGCCTCCACTGCCGCCCGAACCGCGGGGTCGGCTGCGCCGGCACCAGTATCGATCGTCTTGCGGGTGGCGTTGACGAGTTCCATCGCCTTCGCAATGGCGACGTTGAATCGGTAGGACTCGACGGCCTGGGCCGCATCGTGCAGTGCGCGCGCGCTTGCACGTCGGAGTTCGAGATCTCCGCTGCTCACGTCCGCACCGACCGGCGACTGCACCTCTCCGGACAGACGCCACGCGCGTGCGAGGAACTTCTTCGAACCGGCAGCGGACACGTCAGCCCAGTCGATGTCATCCTCTGGCGGCCCGGCGAACACAAGCGACAGTCGGATCGCATCGACACCATGCTCGGCGAGTTCGTCGGACAGGCGCACGAGATTGCCCCGGCTCTTGCTCATCGCAGAACCATCCATCAACACCATGCCTTGGTTCAGCAGTCGCGTGAACGGCTCCGTTGCCTGCACGAGCCCCATGTCGTGCATGACCTTGGTGAAGAACCGGGAGTAGAGCAGGTGCAGGATCGCGTGCGTGACACCGCCGACGTACTGGTCGACCGGGAACCACGCATCCGCCTGCTTCGTCTCGAACGGCGCCGTCGACAACTGCGGATCCAGGTAGCGCAGGAAGTACCACGACGAATCGACGAAGGTGTCCATCGTGTCTGGATCGCGACGAGCACTCGCACCGCACGACGGACACGCAACGACCGCCCAGGCATCGGCTGCACCGAGCGGCGACGCGCCCTTCGGCTTGAGATCGAGACCGGCGGCATCCGGAAGGGTGACCGGGAGTTGCTCGGCTGGAACCGGAACTTCACCGCAGGCGTCGCAGTGGATGATCGGGATCGGGGTGCCCCAATAGCGCTGCCGCGAGATCAGCCAGTCGCGCAACCGGTAGTTCTTCGCAGCCTTGCCGACGCCCTTCTCTTCGAGCCAGCGGGTCATGGTGGCTATCGCCTCGGTCTTTTCCATGCCATTGAGGAAGTCGCTGTTGATGTGCCTCCCCTCACCCGTGACCGCGACGCCGGTGACGCTCGGATCCTCATCGGACTCGATCACATTGACGACCGGCAGATCGAAGGCCTTTGCGAAGTCGAGGTCGCGCTGGTCGCCGCAGGGCACTGCCATGATCGCGCCGGTTCCGTAGTCGGCGAGCACGTAGTCGGAGGCGTAGATCGGCAGCTTCGCATTGTTCACAGGGTTGATCGCGTAGCGCTGCAGGAAGACGCCGGTCTTCGGGCGGTCGGTCGCGAGGCGTTCGATGTCCGTCGACTTCTTCACCTCATCGAGGTACTGCGTGAACTCCCCTTCCGCGGGCGTGCCCGCCGCAAGCGTTGCAGCGAGCTCCGAGTCGGCGGCCACGACGAAGAAGGTCGCGCCGAACAACGTGTCCGGCCGGGTGGTGTACACCGTGATCGGGTTCGAACCCTCGACTTCGAATGTGACTTCCGCACCGCTCGAACGACCGATCCAGTTGCGCTGCATGAGCAGCACCTTCTCGGGCCAATTGCCCTCGAGTTGCTCCATGTCGTCGAGCAGTCGGTCGGCGTACTCGGTGATGCGCAGGTACCACTGCGTGAGCTTCTTCTTCGTGACGACGTTGTCGCAGCGTTCGCACAACCCCTGCACGACTTGCTCGTTCGCCAGCACTGTCTGGCAGTCCGGGCACCAGTTGACGTTCGATGCCTTGCGGTACGCGAGACCGCGCTTGAACATTTCGAGGAAGAACCACTGGTTCCAGTGGTAGTACTCGGGGTCGCAGGTATTGAGTACGCGATCCCAGTCGAAGGAACACGCATAGCGACGCATCGATGCCTTCTGGGTCGCGATGTTGGTGTACGTCCAGGCACGCGGATCCTCGCCACGCTTGATCGCGGCGTTCTCGGCGGGCAGACCGAAGGCGTCCCAGCCGATCGGATGCATGACATTGAATCCGCGCTGCACCCAGTACCGGGCGATCACATCGCCGAGTGCGTACGCCTCCGCATGCCCCATGTGGAGGTCACCGGACGGGTACGGGAACATGTCGAGGACGTACTTCTTCGGGCGGGCGTCCTCGGGACGACCCGAACGGAACGGGGCGAGCTCGTCCCACACCGGCAGCCAGCGCGCCTGCATCGCTTCGAAGTCGAAGACTTCCTGCTCGCTCATTCCCGTCCCTCTCGAAACCAAAGCGACCCGCCGTCCTGGGACGTCGGGCCGTTTCGTTTGGTGGAGCTGAGGGGACTTGAACCCCTGACCCCCTGCATGCCATGCAGGTGCGCTACCAGCTGCGCCACAGCCCCTTGGAGCACCCGAACCCTACCCGAAGGGACGTGTGCCGCCGAAATCGGCTACGCCGTCGGCTCGTCCAGTTCCAGCTCGATGTAGGGGCAGTCCTTCCAAAGCCGCTCGAGGTCGTAGAAGGCCCGCTCCTCCTCGTGCTGGATGTGCACGACGATGTCGACATAGTCGAGCAGGATCCAACGTCCGGTGGCCTGGCCCTCGCGGCGAACAGGGTCGACGTCGATCTTGTCGAGCGCTTCCTCGACGGCGTCGGAGATGGCTTTCACCTGCCGGTCATTGCTGCCGGTGAGGATGAGGAAGACGTCGGTGATGGCGAGCTTCTCCGAGACGTCGATGGCG
>CAXBQV010000097.1:0-5819 GCA_963978265.1 uncultured bacterium
GGCATCGTCACGAACGTGGAACCGGACCATCTCAATTACTGGCAGACGGTCGAGGCGATGGAGCAGGGTTTCCGCGACTTCGCAGACCGGCTCATCGACCGCGGCGGATTCCTGGTGGTGTGCGGCGATGATGCGGGTGCGGCCGAACTTGCGGCCTACGCGAAGCGTCGGAACGGTGATGTGCGGACGTACGGGTTTCATGAGCGTGCGGACTTCCGCATCGAACTGCGCGAGCAGCGTCCACGGGGATGGTCATTCCACGTGCACGATGGCGACGCGCTGCTCGGCCACATCGCCCTGCAGGTGCCGGGGAAGCACAACGTGCTCAACGCCACCGCTGCATTCCTGACCGCAGTCGGGATGGGGTACCCACCGGCCGATGTGGCGGAAGGTCTTGGCGGGTTCACCGGTACGTCGCGCCGCTTCGACTACAAGGGCAGCGCCAACGGTGTGGCGGTCTATGACGACTACGCACACCATCCGACCGAGATCGCCGCGACGCTGCGTGCAGCGCGTGAGGTGGTCGGCGAAGGCCGGTTGGTCGTGGCATTCCAGGCCCATCACTTCTATCGCACGGCCATGTTCTCCAAGGAGTTCGGCGAAGCCCTCGGTCTGGCCGACGTCGTCGTCGTGCTCGAGGTGTTCGCGCCGGGGGAGGAGCCGATCCCGGGAGCCAACGGGCTCACGATGGCGAACAACGTGCCACTGCCCGCCGACCAGGTGGTGTTTGAGCCTTCTTGGGCCGCCGTTCCTGCGCAGCTCGCGTCGCGAGCGCATCCCGGGGACATCATCATGACGCTCGGCGCAGGTGACATCGGGTTGCTCGCTCCCGAAATCCTGACGCTGTTGGAAGCGGCAGATCGGTGAAGCGCCGGATCGTCTCTGTCGGCGTCGTCACCGTGCTGGCATTGATCATCAACCTGGTGTGGTTCTCGAGTGTCTTCGACGTACGCACGGTGAAGGTGCTGGGGACCAAGCGCACCACCATTGCGCAGGTCCGCGCTGCTGCCGGGATCGAGATCGGCCAACCGGTCGCGCGGGTCGACGTGGCGGCGGTGAGTGAACGCATTCGACAAATCCGAGTTGTCGAGTCCGTCGATGTGCGCAGGGGATTGCCGCATGCGATCGTCATCGACGTGCATGAACGGGAACCGATCGCGGCGACGACGGCCGCGGACGGGACTTGGTGGCTCGTCGACCGGCACGGCGTGATCTTCCGCAAGGTCGCGACACCGCCGGCGGGACTCACGGAAGTGCAGGCGTACACGGAGTTGTTCCGCGGCGTCGGAGCCCGGATGGCTGCCGGCATGCCCGACTGGTTGCGCGAACGCGTTGCCACCGTCACCGTCTATGCCGAGGAGGACATCCGGCTGAGGATGAAGAACGGCAAGGAAGTGCGGTGGGGCGGGGAATCGCAGCCGCAGCGCAAAGCCGAAGTGCTGTACGTCCTACTGCGGATCCCCGCGAGGCAATACGACGTGTCGGCGCCGAATGCGCCTGCGACGAAGAAGTGACACGCCGTATCGACAATGCGCCTTTTCCTCGACCCCCGCACATAGCCTCCGCATAGCGGAACATGAACAAAACCTCAACCTTTAGTAGAGGTTGAGGTTTGAGAATGCGTGAGGGTGAGCATGGCAACGCCACAGAACTACCTGGCCGTCATCAAAGTGGTCGGTATCGGCGGCGGTGGCGTGAACGCCATCAATCGCATGATCGAGTTCGGACTCAAGGGAGTCGAGTTCGTCGCCATCAATACCGACGCGCAGCAACTGCTCATGTCCGACGCCGACGTGAAACTCGACATCGGTCGTGAGATCACGAAGGGTCTCGGCGCCGGAGCGAATCCCGAAGTCGGTCGTCAGGCAGCCGAGGACCACGCCGCCGAGATCGAGGAAGTGCTCCGTGGTTCGGACATGGTGTTCATCACCGCCGGCGAAGGCGGCGGAACGGGCACCGGTGGTGCACCCGTGGTCGCACGGATCGCCCGCAATCTCGGTGCGCTCACGATCGGCGTGGTCACGAAGCCGTTCGATTTCGAGGGCAAGCGCCGCGCTGCATCCGCCGAGCTCGGCGTCGAAGCACTCCGCAAAGAGGTCGACACCCTCATCGTCATCCCGAACGAACGCCTGCTCGCACTCGCGGATCCCAACATCTCGTTCGTCGAGGCGTTCCGCCAAGCAGACATGGTGCTCCTCCAGGGTGTCGGCGGTATCACCGATCTCATCACGACGCCAGGGCTCATCAATCTCGACTTCGCCGACGTCAAGAGCGTTATGCAGGATGCCGGCAGTGCGCTCATGGGTATCGGCGCCGCCCGTGGCGAAGACCGCGCGATCATCGCGGCTCGGCAGGCCATCGCATCACCACTCCTGGAATCGAGCATCGAAGGCGCACGCGGCGTGCTGTTCTCCATCGCCGGTGGCACGGACATCGGCCTCTTCGAGATCAACGCAGCGGCCAAGCTCGTGCAGGACGCAGCGCATCCGGAGGCGAACATCATCTTCGGAACGGTCATCGACGACTCGATGGGCGACGAAGTGAAGGTCACCGTGATCGCTGCCGGTTTCGACAGCGGCGTCCCGACCCGCTACGTGCCGCCCACGGCGACGCCCGAGCCGGTCGCAACCGACGATGAGCCGCTCCTCCTCCCCGGCGAGGAACGGGTTCCGGTCGCGGCCAGTGCTCCTGCACCGCGCCGCATCATCTTCGACGACACCGACGTATCCGAGGACGGCCTCGAAGTCCCGGACTTCCTGCGCTAGTGCACTCGGGCGAAATCGTCGGATCGGCGCGAACCGCCCGCTGGTGGTTCACCAACCGCGCCGGCGGCGTGAGTGCTCCGCCCTACGACACCCGTAACCTCGCTGCCCACGTCGGGGACGACATCACATCGGTTCGCAGCAATCGCGCCCAGTTGGAATCCGAACTCGGGCTCGGCATGCTGACTTGGATGGGTCCGGTGCACGGTGTTGCGCTCGACATCGTCGACGACGCCACGGCACTGGTGCCGAATGTCGACGCCTTGGCCACCACTCGTACACGACGTCCACTGGTGACCCTCGGTGCGGATTGCGTGCCGCTGGTCATGACCGCCGGAGACTTCGCGATCGCCGCCCACATCGGGTGGCGTGGATTCGTCGACGGGATGACGTCGACCATCCTCGGGTTGCTCGCCGCGCACGGTGTCGCTGCATCCGAAGCCCAGATCGTGCTCGGTCCAGCCATTTGTGGCCGGTGCTACGGCATTCCCGAGGAGCGGGCCGACGCCATTCGTGCAGTGAGCGCGAACGCGGTCGGCATCGCACGGCATGGTGGACCCGGCGCGGACATCCGCATCGGACTCACTGAGCAGTGGGAAGCAGTCGGGGCGCGTGTCACGACCATCGGACCGTGCACCGCCGAGGATCACTCCTCCTTCTCGCATCGCCGCGATGGCGTCACCGGCAGACAAGCTGGGGTGATCGCATGGATGTAGGTCGTCGAGCAGAGCTCGAAGCGAATCTCGCCGATGTTCGTGCACGCATCACTACCGCCGCAGACGCTGCGGGCCGTGATCCTGCCGACGTGACACTCATCGCCGTGACGAAGACCTGGCCGCTGTCGGACATCCGCATCCTCCGTGACCTCGGCATCACCGAGTTCGGCGAGAACCGCGACCAGGAGGCGCGCCCGAAGGCGGAGGAGTGGGCACGCATCGACGGCCGAACAGCGAACTGGCATTTCATCGGCCAGCTGCAGAGCAACAAGGCGAAGTCGGTAGCGGAGTATGCGCAGGTGGTACACACCGTCGATAGGGCATCGCTCGTTGAAGCATTGCGCAAACCCGGTCGGCCGCTGGATTGCCTCGTCCAATTGTCGATCGATGGTGACACCACGCGTGGCGGCTGCGCCCGGTCTGGCATCCAAGCGCTGGCGGACAGCCTCAGCGCACCGCTCAGCCTCCGCGGCATCATGGCGGTCGCCCCGATCGACATGGACCCCGAGCGCGCCTTCGCGGTCGTCCGTGAGGTGCACGACGAACTGAGCATGCGGTTCCCGGATGCGACGATGCGGTGCATCGGCATGTCCGACGACCTGGAGGCCGCTGTTATGGCCGGCGCGACACACGTGCGAATTGGCTCGGCATTACTCGGGAAACGGCCGCCCGCCCACTAATCTGGACTGAATCCGTGGGAGGAAACATGCCGGGTGCAGTACGCCGTCTTGGCGCCTATCTTGGTCTCGTCGAGGACGAGTACTTCGACGAGGCCGTCGAGGAGACACCTGCTCGTGACCTGCGTGCCGCACGCCACGACAGCCGGACACCGGAGCGCGCGAATGCGGTTCGCCCGGTTCGTAGCAGCGACGACGTCCTCGATCGCCCGATCACGGTCTTGCCGAGTGTGCAGGACTCGATCGGTCGGATCGTGACCCTGCAGCCGGCCTCCTTCAACGATTCGCAGCGCATCGGCGAAGCGTTCCGCAGCGGCAATCCGGTCGTCATGAACCTCACCGCCCTCGACCGCGCGCAGGCGCAGCGCGTCATCGACTTCGCATCAGGGCTCGTCTTCGGTTTGCATGGCAGCATCCAGCGCGTCACCGACAAGGTCTTCCTGTTGTCCCCGCGCAATGTCGATATCGAAGTGGATGCCGCGCGCGAAGTCGCCGTCAACGCCTTCTTCAATCACAGCTGATATGACGCTCATTGCCGCAAGTGCCCTCGGGGCGTTGCTTGCAAGCCTGCTCAACATCTTCCTGTACGTGCTGCTGGCACGGATCATCATCGACTACGTCATGATGTTCTCGCGCACCTGGCGACCACAGGGACTGATGCTCGCACTCGTGGACGTCGTGTTCCAGATCACCGATCCGCCGCTGCGCGCCGTGCGTCGGTTCGTTCCGCCGCTGCGCCTCGGGCAGGTGTCGCTCGACCTGGCATTCCTCGTGCTGTTCTTCGGCGTGCAGATCCTCATCGGATTCGTACGCGTCCTCTGATCACGCCTCGCCGCGTAATGCCTTCAACAGTTGCTCGGCATGGTCGCGCGGGTGATTGCTGTAGATCCGGAGCCAATCCGCGACCGTGAACCGACCGCGCTCGGTGTGCTCCCCGTTCAACTCCAGATCCGCAGGTGCCAGCCGCTGCACGAGATCGAGCGACGCCGCACGTACCGCCACGAACACTGCGAGGGCGTTCTCGATCGGCAACGCCTCGTAGCCGAGCTTCGGATTCCGCGACCACGCGTCCTCGTCGTACCCCTGGATCGTCGATCCGGGCTCGGCGAGCAGGCGACGAAGGCGTGCGTAGGACTGCGCCTCGCTGTCCGCCATGTGGTGGACGATCTGGCGCGCCGACCAGCCGTCGGGATGCCTGACGTCGATGTTTGCATCGGTCACCTGCGCGGCCGCCGCAATGAACACGTCCGTTGCCGTGCGGTACGCAGCTGCGAGTTGCGCCATGTCGGTCATGCGTTCCTCGCGATCGTCGCGACGAACCCCAGTTCGTCATCGGCAACGGTATGACCGGTGCCGGTCCCTGCGCCGAAACTCGTGGCGAGGACCTCGCCGGCGATGAAGTCTCCGTGCACCTGCAACGCTTCTGCGAGTTGACCCTCGGCCGTCCATGCCACCGTGATGCGGTCGCTCACTTCGAAGCCGGCGGACTTGCGGCCGTCCTGCAGGAGGCGCACAACGTCCCGGGCGAGGCCGAGCAGTGCGAGGTCCGGGGTGATCGTGAGGTCGAGTGCGACGGAGGCACCGGATTCCTTCGCGACCGACCATCCTTCGCGCGGTGTCTCGGTGATGACGACATCCTCGGTGCCGACGGTGACGTCGCCGAG
>CAXBQV010000098.1:0-5735 GCA_963978265.1 uncultured bacterium
AATAAAGATTTCCCGCTGGCGCCGTCAGGCGTTCCGCCGATAAAACTTAAAACACCGTCGGTCGCGTTCGGATCCTCAACCCAGAAATTAAAGGCGGATTTCCCCCTGTCGGAATCCACGAATTGCAGGACGCCGGCATCGGCGCCGCGGTTGCCGTACATCACGGCGGTGGAGAGGAAGCCGATCACGCCGACGATCACCACCCGGCCACCGGGGCTGACCCGGCGGATGTGGCAGATGATCTCGTCGATCGCCCCCATCATCAACGCCGGCAGCACTGCGAGCAGCAGGCCACCGACCGCCATCGACGCTGCGACCGCGTACAACGCGAGCGCGGTGTCAACGTGCACCGCGAGCAGGGTGGCGATCACGGGACCGATGAGCGCGACCGCATTCATATGTGAGGAGTCGAGGCCGTACGCGCTGCGGACGCGGTCCTCGCCGACGATGTCCTTCCACAGCGGTCTGATGCTCATGTTGATCGGGGGAGCACACGCGCCGTTCAGCAGGCTGAGGCCGATCGCGGTGACCGGTGAGTGCGCGAACAGGCCGAGCAGGATGTTCGACGCGGTGTAGAGCGGTGTCATCACGTACAACGGAATGGTCTGGCCGTACCGATCGACGATCTTGCCGCGAGGCGCTGCGGAGAGTGCGCCGGTCAGGCTGGATGCACCGGTTGCTGCGCCGGCGATCGCGACACTTCCGGTGGCGTGCTGGACGTGGAAGAAGAGGGCGAGGCTCACCATCGAATACGACAAGCGCGGAAACGTCGCGGAAAACAGCAATCGGGTGACGCCGGGAATCGCCAGCAATTCCCGGTAGGTCCGCACCGGCACACCCTAGGGCACGACCGCTCGCCGCCGCAGATTGCGAAACGGCTTCAATCCGCCGCATCCCTTGGCGTGGTGCAACCGGCGGGTGGTAGGAATGGGGTGTCAACTGTGCCGTCGACGTCCACGCTTCCCCGGACGTTCCGGCCCAACACATTGGAGTGCAACGTGCGCCTTTCTCAGCGCGTATTGACGGCAACTATCGCCGTCGCAACCGTTGCTCTTGCTGCACCCGCAGCAATTGCACCGGCAAGTGCCGCCAAGACCGTCAAGGTCGGTCTGGCGTACGACATCGGCGGCCGTGGCGACAAGTCGTTCAACGACGCTGCCGCCCGTGGCCTCGACAAGGCCAAGAAGGAACTCAAGGTTTCGGTCAAGGAAGTCTCCGCGACTGCTGGTGGTGCTGCTTCCGAGCGCGAGGACAAGCTGCGCCTTCTTGCGCAGGCCGGCTACAACCCGATCATCGCGGTCGGCTTCCTCTACGCGGAATCGGTCGGCAAGGTTGCCGCGGAGTTCCCGAAGACGCAGTTCGCCATCATCGATGACTCGAGCGTGAAGCAGCCGAATGTGTCGTCGCTCGTGTTCGCCGAGGAACAGGGCTCCTACCTCGCAGGTGTTGCTGCCGCCAAGGCAAGCAAGTCCGGCAAGATCGGCTACATCGGTGGCGTCCGCATCCCGCTCCTCCAGAAGTTCGAAGCGGGCTTCGTCGCAGGCGTTAAGGCGACCAAGAAGTCGGCAACCGTTGACGTCAAGTACGTCACCGAACCGCCGGACTTCGGTGGCTTCAACGACCCGGCCAAGGCAAAGGTCATCGCGAACGGCATGATCGACGCCGGTGCTGATGTGATCTACGCCGCTGCAGGTGGCTCGGGCAAGGGTCTCTTCGAGGCCGCCGTCGCCGCCGCAGCAGCTGGCAAGAAGGTCTGGACCATCGGTGTCGACTCCGATCAGTACCTCACCGCATCGGCCGATGAGAAGAAGAACATGCTGACCTCGATGCTCAAGCGCGTCGACGTTGCCGTCTTCGACGCCATCCAGGCTGCCGTCAAGGGCAAGAAGGTCGCCGATGACATCGGTGCCGGTGCCGGAATCCAGGGTCGTCGCTACGACCTCAAGAACAACGGTGTCGGTCTTTCGACGTCTGGCGGTTACCTCAAGAAGCTGAAGCTTGAAGCTGCGGTCGCTGCCGCGACCGGCAACATCAAGTCCGGCAAGGTCAAGGTGCCGACAACCCCAGCTGCGTAAGCAGCAGGACGATGTGGGGCTGCCCGACGGGAATACCCGTCGGGCAGTTCTGCAAACGAGAGGATTGACGTGTCAGAGCTTGCGGTCGAACTCCGTCACATCGTGAAGAAGTTCCCCGGTGTAGTTGCGAATCGCGACGTGTCGCTGAAGGTGCGCCGAGGGGAAGTGCATGCGCTCGTCGGTGAGAACGGCGCGGGCAAGTCCACCGTGATGAAAGTGCTCTACGGCATGCAACGGCCCGATGGCGGGGAAATCCTCGTCGAGGACAAGCAGGTGTTGTTCAAGTCTCCATCGGAGGCGATTGCCGCGGGTATCGGCATGGTGCACCAGCACTTCATGCTCGCAGACAACTTCACTGTGCTCGAGAACATCATCCTCGGGTCGGAGACGAGCAAGCGCGGCCAACTCGACCTGGATGCAGCGCGCACGCGAATCAACAGCATGGCCGAGGCCTACGGCCTCGATATCGATCCTGATGCGCTCGTCGAGACGCTCGGCGTGGGCGAACGCCAGCGTGTGGAGATCCTCAAAGTGCTCTTCCGCGGCGCCAAGATCCTCATCTTCGACGAGCCCACTGCAGTGCTCGTGCCGCAGGAAGTCGACGAACTCTTCGCCGCACTGCATGGATTGCGCACGGAGGGCCTCACCGTCATCTTCATCTCGCACAAACTCGACGAAGTACTGCGCGTCGCTGACAACGTGACCGTGATCCGACAGGGTGAGACGGTCGCCGAAGTCGCATCGAAGTCCGTGACCGCGCGCGAACTTGCGGAACTCATGGTCGGCGAGGATTTGCCCGTCGCACCTCCGCGCGAGACAGAGCCCGAGGACCGCGTGGTACTCGAACTCAAGAACGTGACCGTCGCCCGCGACGGCGAGCGCGATGTGCTCCACGACGTTTCACTGCAGATCCGTGCCGGCGAAGTCGTCGGCATCGCGGGCGTCGAGGGCAATGGGCAGAGCGAACTCGTGCAGGCGATCATCGGCCTGCTTCCGTGCTCCGGAACCATCAGCTTTCTCGGCGAGGATCTCGCAGACAAGGACGTCGCCCATCGGCGCGACGCCGGCATCGGCCTGATCCCCGAAGATCGCCAGCGTGAGGCACTCCTCATGTCATCGCCCCTGTGGGAGAACCGCTTCCTCGGGCATCAGCGCCGCGCACCACTCGTTCACTACGGGATGCTCAACCGTCGGGTTGCCCGCGAGGACACCGCGATCATCATGCGCGACTACGACGTCCGTGCCCCTGGTGGCGACACCGCTGCCTATGCGCTCTCCGGTGGCAACCAGCAGAAGTTCATCGTCGGACGCGAGATGGAGCGCCAGCCGGCATTGCTGGTGGCGTCGCATCCAACGCGCGGTGTCGACGTCGGTGCGCAAGCCGCCATTTGGGACGAACTGCGCAAGGCGCGCGACAAGGGAATGGCGATCCTGCTGGTGTCCGCAGACCTCGAGGAGCTCATTGGCATGTCGGACGTGCTCAAGGTCATGCTGCGCGGCGAGGTCACGGCCACCCTCGATCCGGCGACGACGACGCCGGAACTGCTCGGCTCGGCCATGACGGGAGCCGGCGCATGAAGCGGTTCTCACTGCAATCAATTGCCCTTTCCCTCGCAGCGCCGGCGGTAGCCGCGGTGTTCGGCCTCGGCATCAGTTCGATCGCCCTCGTCGTGACCGGGCATGCACCGCTGACGGTGTTTCAGTCGATGTGGACCTACGGCACCGACATCGGCTCGCTCATCGAAATGGTGAACCTTGCAGCCGTCTACTACCTGGCGGCGCTCGCCGTCGCACTCACGTTCAAAGCCGGCCTCTTCAACATCGGCGTCGAATCCCAGATCCGACTCGGCGCACTGTTCGCTGCGTGGATCGGCGCGATGTACGAACTGCCGCCCGTGCTGCACGTGCTGAGCATCCTCATCATCGGGTCATCGGTCGGCGCCATGTGGGCGGGCATAGCTGCGGTCCTCAAGGTGAAGCGCGGTGTCAGCGAGGTCATCACCACGATCATGTTGAACTCCATCGGCGGTGCGCTGAGCGCCTACTTACTGTCCCGTCATTTCGCGATGGTCGTCGAAGGCAGTAACGACCTCACGACAAGGCCGCTCGCGGAAAGTGCATGGGTGCCCGATCTGCTGCCGTGGCTCGACAAGTTTGGCATCACCGATGTACCCGGCGGTGGTCCCTATGGGCTCATCTTCCTTTCGATCGCGATGGGCGGCGTCTATTGGTTCCTCGTGAACCGGACGCGCTTCGGCTTTGATCTCCGCGCGTCCGGAGCGAGCCCGACTGCTGCGGCCGTGAGTGGCGTGAATCCGAAGCGCATGATCGTGACTGCGATGCTGCTGTCCGGCGCGTTCGCCGGCATCGCGATGATGCCGGTGCTCCTCGGCGAGTCCCACGCCTACTCACTCGGCTTCCGCGGTGGCGTCGGCTTCACCGGCATCGCCATCGCCCTGCTCGGACGCAACAACGCCGTCGGCATCGCCATCTCCGCGTTGCTCTTCGGGTTCCTCGAAGTGAGCGCGCGCATCCTCGAACTCGACGGCATTGCGACCGAGATCTACATCATCATGCAGGGCTCGATCCTGCTGAGTGCGGTCGCTGCGTATGAGGTCGTGCGGCGCTATCGCCAGACGTTGCAGGCGAGGGCGCTCGCGAAGGCGCAGGTGGCGGCGTGAAGCGACGTCTGTACCGCATGAGCGTCTACATCCTGCTCGGCATGACCGTGCTCTCGTTCGTCAGGATCCTCACGGGTGCCAACGACCTCACAAGTGTCGGCACCGCGGGCGCTGCACTGCTGCTCGCGATCCCGATCGCGTTGGCCGGCCTCGGCGGTTTGTTCTCGGAACGCGCGGGTGTCGTCAATATCGGTCTCGAAGGCATGATGATCATGGGAACGTGGGCCGCCGGCTTCTTCGGCTACCAGCACGGGCCGTGGGTCGCGATCATCGCCGCCACCGGTTTCGGTGTGCTGGCGGCAGCGTTGCACGGCGTCGCGACCATCACGTTCGGCGTCGATCACGTCGTCAGTGGTGTTGCCATCAACATCATTGCGGCCGGCATGGTCCGCTACCTCTCGGTGATCCTGTACGTCGGCGTCGAGGGTGCGGGCCCCACGCAGTCCCCGAGCATCGGCCTGGTCGGTGTGAACGGTCTGCCGTTCCTGTCGGGCGGCACACTGCTCGGTTGGCAGAGCCCCGACCTGCTCGGTTCACTCGCCGCGCAGCGCTGGTTCCTGATCAGCGATATCGCGGCAGTCATGCGTGGGCTCACCGGTGGTGTCTCCTACCTCACGATGTTCGCACTCCTGCTGTTCCCGCTCGCGTACTGGTTGCTGTGGCGCACCGCGTTCGGGCTCCGGCTGCGGTCCGCCGGCGAAGCCCCGGTCGCCGCCGAATCCCTCGGCCTGCCCATGAGCGCCATCAAGGTCAAGATCGGCCAGTCCCCTCGCGCGGCGATCGCCCGCGCGCGAAGTCCGCTAACGGCGGTTTCGATCTGCCGGCCGATGGCGAGGCCGGCATCCTGAAGCGGCTCAAGGACGGGACGCTCAACACGGCGGTGAACGCGCTGCCCGACCCCGCCATGGAGATCGCACGCGAGACCCGCTCCATCGATGCGGGTCTCAAGTGGCAGGCGCTCGCCGGCCCCGACCTGCCC
>CAXBQV010000099.1:0-5697 GCA_963978265.1 uncultured bacterium
GTGATCGGCCGCGCCATCGACTTCCTGCT
The DNA here is from genome assembly GCA_963978265.1 of uncultured bacterium. Lineage (GTDB taxonomy): Bacteria > Actinomycetota > Actinomycetes > S36-B12 > UBA5976 > JAKALQ01. The sequence continues at coordinate 30 of CAXBQV010000099.1, forward strand.
CGCATTCCCGGCGTTCTTCATGCTGCTCGCGCTCAGTGAGCCGGTCGTGCAGCGCATCGAAGGCACCGGCATTGCGTATGGCAATGGAGCGCGCGTGCTCTTCCTCATCGTCTTCATGGCGCTGTTCGGTTGGATGGGCATGGCCCGCCTCATCCGCTCACAGGTGTTGAGCCTCCGTGAGGCCGACTTCGTGATGGCAGCCGAAGCGACCGGTGCTAGCCGCATGCGCGTCGTGCTCAAGGAGCTGCTGCCCAACCTGTGGAGCCCGGTGATCGTCGTGCTGTCGCTCTCACTGCCGGGCTATCTGACGTCGGAGTCCGTGCTCTCATTCCTCGGCGTCGGTGTGCAACCACCGGCTTCGACGTGGGGTCTGCTGCTTGCTGATTCGCTGCAGTACTTCACCTCGATCCCCTCGTACTTCGTGATGCCGGCGTTGATGTTGATCGTCGTCGTGCTTTCGTTCAACCTGCTCGGCGACGCATTGCGCGATGCCCTCGACCCCAAGGCCGGTCGATGAAGCAGATGCAGAGTTCCGCCCTGGGGCGGTTACACCCTTCGTCCGTAAGAGGTGACGGGCTCCCGCCCCGAACTTGGGCGAGAACATTGACGACATTGATGGAGGACTAATGTCGAAGACCCTTATGAGCCTGCGTGGTCGCGGTGCTCGTCGTGCGGTTGCACTGCTGTCATCAGCAGCGCTGGTCGCCGGCGTCGCTGTGATCGGTTCGCCGGCCTCGGCTGCATCGAAGGCGGGTGGCACGCTCATCATCGTCAGCTTCGACGATCAGATCGAGCTCGATCCGACCCGTACGTATGTGGGCCGTGATATCGCATTCATGAACTCGTTCTGGGTTCGCAACCTTGTGTCGTACGTGCACAAGCCGGGTGCTGCCGGTTCCGGCATCGTCGGCGACCTCGCGACGAACACTGGTGTCCCCAGCAACAACGCCAAGACCTGGAAGTTCACGCTTCGTCCTGGCGTCACCTGGGAAGACGGCAAGCCGGTCACCTGTGCTGACGTGAAGTACGGCCTCAGCCGCACCTTCGCTCAGGATGTGCTGCCGGATGGTCCGACCTACGCGATCTCCATGCTCAACATCCCGGTCGATGCCGATGGCAACTCGGCATACGCGGGCCCGTACAAGAAGACCGGTCAGGCGCTGTACGACAAGGCTGTGACCTGCTCGAAGGACAACCGCACGGTCACGTTCAACCTGAGCCGTTCGGTGTACGACTTCAACTACACGCTCACCTACCCGTCGTTCTCACCAGTGCGCAAGGACAAGGACACCGGTGAGAAGTACGGTCTGCGTCCGTTCTCCAACGGCCCTTACAAGATCAAGAAGTACAAGGCCAAGGATGAACTCGTTCTCGTTCGTAACCCGAAGTGGAACAAGTCGTCCGACCCGATCCGTACTCCGTACCCGGAAGAGATCCAGCTGAAGCTCGGTGTGAACGAGAGCGTTCGCGACCAGATCTTCATCAACGACTCCCTTCCGAACGCGGTTTCGTTCGACGCCCTGCTTCCTGCATCTCGCGAAGCAATGTTCAACGATCCGGCAAAGGCCAGCCGTCGTATGAATGTGTACGACCCCTACGTGACGTACGTCTTCGTCAACCAGGACCGCCTCCCCTGCCTCGACCTGCGGAAGGCAATCTTCTACGCACGCGATCTCAAGGGACAGCTGGACCTTGCGGGTGGTTCGACCTATGCCGGTGACTACGCCGACGGTGTCATCAAGCCGCTCATGGGCCTTGATTACGCCCCGGTGAAGAACAGCACCAACTCGGCCGACGGCAAGACTCGCAACCTGAATCCGGACTGGAAGCAGGAAGGCAATCCGACCGTTGCCAAGGCGTGGCTGGAGAAGGCGAAGAAGTCCTGCCCGGATCTCGTTGCACGTGCAACCGATCCGAACAAGGGTCTGACCTACGTCCTCCGCAAGGCTGGCACCAACGCTCAGATCATCAAGATCTGGCAGGATGCAATGGACAAGATCGGCGTTCACATCGACTTCAAGATCTTCGTCGGTGGCTCGTCCGCTTACTACTCACACGTTCGTGATCAGAACAACATGAAGAACTACGACCTCATCCCAGGCGGCTGGGGTCCGGACTGGGCGAACGCCTCCACGGTTATTCCGGAGCTCTACCTTGAAGAAGGCGGCGCTGCATACGGCATGACCTGGAAGTCGCCGGATTACGACGCCTTCAAGGCGCGTGTGAAGAAAAACCTCACCGAGACGAATCGCAAGAAGCAGGGCCAGGAATGGGCCGCGCTGAACCAGTACGCGATCGATCGTCAGTGGGTGCTTCCGTCGTTCTTCACCAAGACCCAGGAAGTCTGGGGTTCGGGCATCGGTGGCGTGTACTTCTGGGAGCCGCAGGGAACCTTCGGGTTCGGCGAGCTCTACGTGAAGGACTTCGCACAGTAAGCCCATACTGATCGACATGGTGGGGGTGGCGCTGCCACCCCCACCATGCGGTCGAACATCAATCAAAGGATCCAGAAGTGCCCAAGTACATCGCGAAACGCCTTGCGTACACGATCGCGATTCTCTTGACCGTTGCATTTGCGGCGTACCTCATCTTCACGGCCCTGCCATTCGATCCGGCGGCATTGACGTGTGGCAAGAGCTGCAGCCCGTCGGTCATCGAGGCGAACCGTCGTCGGTTGGGCTACGACCTGCCGATGCTGCAACAGTTCTGGATCTTCCTCAAAGGCATCTTCGTCGGGCGCACCTACGGCGTTGGAGATGTGGCGTTCTCGTGCCCCGCTCCGAGCCTCGGCTACTCCTTCACGAACAAGGCGTGTGTGACGGATCTTCTCGCGCAGGCCTTCCCGGTCACGCTTTCTCTTGCAATCGGCGCACTGTTGCTGTGGCTGGTCGTCGGCGTCGGTCTCGGTGTGCTGGCAGCTCGATTCAAGAATTCACCGCTCGACACTGCGAGCACGGTGTTCGTGCTCATCGGTACTTCGATGCCGACCTTCCTCATCGGTCTGCTGTTGCTTGTGTTCCTCGTGCTCAAGTTGAATCTCGTGCCGCTGTCGCTTGGTGGCTACAGCGGGCCGTTCGATGACTTCTCAGGTTGGTTCTGGCAGATGCTGCTGCCGTGGTGCACGTTGGCGTTCGCCTTCTCGGCGATCTACACACGGTTCACCCGTTCCTCGGTCCTTGAGACCTCGTCGGAGGACTTCGTGCGCACCGCCCGCGCAAAGGGCTTGAGCGAGGGCACGATTCTTCGCAAGCACATCCTTCGGGCAGCACTCGCACCGATCGTCACCATGGCTGGCATGGACTTCGCCGGACTCCTCGGTGGTGCGATCCTGACCGAGACCATCTTCAATCTTCCGGGGTTGGGTCGACTCGCGCTTTCCGCGGTCAACAACTTCGATCTTCCGATGATCGTGGCCACCACGATCGTTGCTGCGAGTTTCGTCATCGTCATGAACCTCGTTGTTGATATCGCCTACGCATTCGTCGATCCGCGGGTGCGTGTCGGATGAGTTTCCTGACAGTCAAAGACCTGCACGTTGCCTTCCCGACCGAGGACGGCCTTGTGCGCGCCGTGGACGGTGTGAACTTCACGCTCGATCGCGGCGAAACCCTCGCCATCGTCGGCGAATCCGGTTCCGGCAAGTCCGTGACCAGCCTCGCCATCATGGGCCTGCACAACCGCAAGGTTGCGAAGATCGGTGGTTCGATCACCATCGAGTCGCAGTCCGGACCGATCGACGTCGTGTCTGCTAGCGACGCGGAACTGCGACAGTTGCGCGGCCGCGACATGGCGATGATCTTCCAGGACCCGATGACTTCGCTGCATCCGTACTACAGCATCGGCGATCAGCTCGCCGAGGCGTACAAGACGCACAACAGTGGTGGCAAGAAGGCGGGTATGCAGCGCGCCATCGAGATGCTCGACCTCGTCGGCATCCCCGAGCCGCAGCGTCGTGTGAAGGAATTCCCGCATCAGTTCTCCGGCGGTATGCGGCAGCGCGCGATGATCGCCATGGCGCTCATCAACAACCCGACATTGCTCATCGCCGACGAACCCACAACGGCACTCGATGTGACGGTACAGGCGCAGATCCTCGGTCTGTTGAACGACCTCCAGAAGGAGTTCAACATGGCCGTCATCCTGATCACGCACGATCTCGGCATCGTCGCCCAGGTCTCCAACCGTGTGCAGGTCATGTACGCAGGCAATATCGTTGAGTCCGGCTCGGTCGACGACATCTATTACCGACCGCTTGCCCCCTACACGATCGGGCTGTTGTCGTCGATCCCAAGTGTTGGTGCGCGCGCCTCTGAGCGTCTGTACGCGATTCCGGGTCAGCCGCCGTCGCTCATCAATCTACCGACCGGTTGCCCGTTCCGGCCGCGCTGCGAATTCGCATCGCAGGTCCCGAACGACCGCTGCTCCACGGAGTATCCGGACTTGCGCGAGGAGCAGCCAGCGCACAGCGCCCGCTGCCACTTGGCGGTCGATGTCCGCATGAATGCACTGTCGAAGTTGAAGGGTGGTGCGCAATGACCGATCCGATCCTGAGCGTTCGCGATCTGCAGAAGCACTTCCCGACGAAGCGTGGTGGATTGTTCAACGCGCAACATGGTGTCGTGAAGGCGGTTGACGGGCTCAGCCTCGATGTCTACCCGGGCGAAACCGTCGGTCTCGTGGGCGAGTCCGGTTGTGGCAAGACGACTGCCGGTCGCACGATCCTGCGACTCTACGAACCCACCGCGGGCCAGATCATCTTCGAAGGTACGGACATCACGAACATCCACCGCAAGGACCTCACGTCCTACCGCGCGCGTATGCAGATGATCTTCCAGGACCCGTACTCATCGTTGAATCCGCGTCAGACGGTCGGTCGCATCATCAGCGCACCCTTCGAGATCCAAGGTGTTGAACCCGAGGGTGGTGTGAAGCGCCGTGTGCAGGAACTCCTCGAAGTCGTTGGTCTCAATCCTGAGCACTACAACCGCTATCCGCACGAGTTCTCCGGCGGTCAGCGGCAACGCATCGGTATCGCGCGTTCGATCGCGCTGAATCCCCGCCTCATCATCGCCGACGAGCCGGTCTCAGCACTCGACGTCTCGATCCAGGCGCAGGTCATCAACCTGCTCGAGGATCTGCAGAACGAATTCAACGTTGCGTACCTCTTCATTGCACACGACCTGTCCGTTGTGAAGCACATCTCCGATCGCGTCGCAGTGATGTATCTCGGCAAGGTCATGGAGTTTGCGCATACCGATGAACTCTTCAATCATCCGCGGCATCCGTACACGAAGGCATTGCTCTCCGCCGTTCCGGTGCCGGATCCTGACGTCGAACGTCAGCGAGAGCGGATCATCCTGTCCGGCGATCTGCCGAGCCCGATGAACCCGCCAACGGGCTGCGTGTTCAACACCCGCTGCTGGAAGGCAACCGATCGTTGCCGGTTGGAGATCCCACCGCTCGTCCAGATCGGCGATGGCCACCAGTTGGCCTGCCACCACCCGGAGCCGTAGGCCTCCGCTCCCGCGCTGCGCAGAAGTGTCAGAATGGGGGCATGTCGACCATGAATCCGCTCGCGCTTGAACATCACTACGCCGGACGTGGCGGCTGGTTGCGTGCTGCTGTACTCGGTGCGAACGACGGTTTGGTCTCGACCGCGTCGTTGATG
>CAXBQV010000100.1:0-5538 GCA_963978265.1 uncultured bacterium
CCTCTTCCTCGGCCCGACGGGTGTCGGCAAGACCGAATTGGCGAAAGCGCTCGCGCAGTTCCTGTTCGACGATGAGCGCGCGATGGTGCGCATCGACATGAGCGAGTACGGCGAGAAGCATTCGGTGTCACGTCTGGTCGGTGCGCCGCCAGGCTATGTCGGATATGAAGAAGGCGGACAGCTCACCGAGACTGTTCGACGTCGACCGTACTGCGTGATCCTGCTCGACGAGGTCGAGAAGGCGCACCCGGAGGTCTTCGATGTCCTTCTGCAGGTACTCGACGACGGCCGGCTCACTGATGGCCAGGGCCGCACGGTTGACTTCCGCAATGCGATCCTTGTGATGACCTCGAACCTCGGCTCGAAGCAGTTGATGGACCTCTCGCAGTCCGAACATGAGCGACATGAAGCCGTGATGGCGATCGTCCGGCAGGCGTTCAAGCCTGAGTTCCTCAACCGGCTCGACGACATCGTCATGTTCGATGCGCTGACGTCGTCTGACCTCGGTGGCATCGTGAAGATCCAGTTGGGCAATCTCGGCAAGCGGTTGTCGGACCGTCGGCTCGAACTCGATGTCAGCGACGATGCCGTGTCCTGGTTGGTGAGCCATGGCTTCGATCCCGTGTACGGCGCGCGGCCGTTGCGTCGATTGATCCAGACTGCGATCGGCGACCCGTTGGCGAAGCGGCTGCTCGGCGGCGAGATCCACGACGGTCAGACGGTGCACGTCGACAAGACGAGTGCCGACGAACTCGTGCTCTACTAGTCTCGAGACATGGCCAAGACTGCACTCATCACCGGCGCCACTGCCGGCATCGGCAATTCGTTCGCTCGGTTCCTTGCTGCACGCGGATACGACCTGGTGCTCGTTGCTCGTGACGAACCGCGATTGCACCTCGTTGCCGAGGAGCTTCGTTCGAAGTTCGGCGTCAATGTCGAACCGTTTCGTGCGGACCTCTCGCGGTACGACGAGTGCGCCTGGGTTGAGCAGCGGCTTGCGGATGAAGCGCGACCTGTCGATGTGCTCATCAACAACGCTGGCTACGTGGTGAATCAGCGGTTCGTCAGTGGCGACCTGCTCGCCGAGCAGGCCATGTTCGACGTCCTCGTCCGTGCAGTGATGCGGTTGTCGCATGCGGCCGGTCGTGCGATGTCGCACCGCGGTCATGGCGTGATCATCAATGTGAGCAGTGTTGCGGGCTGGATCCCGCAATCCACCTACGGCGCTGCGAAGTCGTACGTCACCGCCTTCTCGCAATCCCTCCGACGCGAACTCCGCCGCAAGGGCGTGCGCGTGCTGGCGCTGTGTCCGGGCTACACCGCAACCGAGTTCCACGAACGCGCGAACTATGCGATGGGCAAGCTCCCGAAGTTCATGTGGCTCGACGCCGATCAGGTGGTGGCGACGGCCTGGGCCGACATGGAACGTGGCCGGGCACTCAGCGTTCCGGGTGCGGTGTACAAACTGGCACGCACTGCGCTCAGATTTGGTCGATGACGTCCCAGCCCCGAAGTCGGGCCTGATTCGCCTGGGTGCGCAGCTCGTCGCGCTCCTGCGTCATCACGTATGAGACATGCGCATCGGGCCACTCAGGATTCGGCGGCGGCAGAATGCCGTCGATGATGCGGTACCCGACAACTTTGCGGTGCTGTGCACGGAACGCGAACGCGAGATCGGGAAGTGCGCGTGCCGTTTCACCGACCGCGATGACGAGCCACTCCTCTCCGTACTCGTGACGGAGACGGGCAGTTGTGCTCATGACGTATTCATGGAGCGGCTGCGCGCCGTCATATGGCGGCAGCAGGATCTCGCGCTGCTCCGGGAACATGTGGGAAGCCTATGGTGCATAGGATTGCATCATGACTGATGTCCGAGCTGCACTCCGCGAAGAGATCCTGAAGAAAGCTGTCGTGCACGGCAAGGTGATCCTGTCGAGCGGCAAGGAGGCCGACTACTACGTCGATCTTCGTCGCGTGACGCTCGATGCTGTTGCGGCACCGTTGGTCGGCGATGTCATGCTCGATCTCACGGCTGACCTCGACTTCGACGCCGTCGGCGGGTTGACGCTCGGCGCGGATCCGGTGGCGACGGCGATGCTGCATGCCGCGGCGAAGCGTGGCCGCGCCCTGGACGCATTCGTGGTCCGCAAGGCGGAGAAGCAGCACGGCCTGCAGCGTCGCATCGAAGGACCCGATGTGCAGGGGCGTCGGGTGCTCGCCGTCGAGGACACCTCGACCACCGGTGGCTCGGTCATGACGGCCGTTGAAGCGCTTCGCGCGGAAGGCGCGATCGTGGTGGGCGTCGCCGTCATCGTGGACCGCGGTGCAGGCAAACTCATCGAGGACAGCGGGTTGGGCTACCGAGCCGCCTACTCGCTCGCAGACCTGGGGCTCTGACTTCCCCCGCTGCCGAGGCGCCTGTTCAGCGGACCTTGAACGGCGAACCGGCCACGCTGACGCCATACAGATTGATCGCTTGCGCCGTGCAGCGATACACGGTGCCCTTGCGCAACTTCGTGAGCACCAGTTTCAGTCCGAATGCCCGCGCCGACGTCGTGCCGTACGGACTGCGACAGGTGACGACGCGGGTCGTCACAGACGCATCGTTCGCATTCGGCGCCACGAACGTGATGAGCGCGTTCCCGGTGGGGGAAATCGCCTGCACGGACCGAATCTGCGGAATGTTCGGCGCACCCTTCACTGATATGACCTGCGCGGGCGGGGCAACGATTCCGATCGGCGGTACGACGCGGATCACGTAATTGCCGCCGAGGATGAGCTCGTCGATCTTGCACGAACCGGTGGTGGACAAAGCCGTGAGCACGATGCCGCAGGTGTGGAGCTTCAGGTTGTGCTCCGCGAGCACGGCCCATGCTCCCGACATCCAGGCCTCGCCGGACACGGACACCGTCAGTGATTTCACCCCACCGCGCACGGTCGGAGGCGAGGCGGGAACGGTTGCAAGCACCGTCGGGAGCGTTGCCGGAATGCTGGTGTACACCCCGGGCTTGCCGGTGGCGCATGAGGTGCCCCATGAAATCACGCCTACGAGCACGCGCAGGCCGCTGACGGTGGCGGTCATCGGTCCACCGCTGTCGCCCTGACAGGCATCGATCCACCCGGTAGCCGTCGGCGCGGTTGCGCACAGCATCAGGGCGACGCTGAAACTCGTTCCGAGTTCGCTCTCGCATCGCTCATTCGCGTAAAGCTGCAATTGCGCGAATTGTCCGATCGTCGGCGAAGTGCCGGCAGGAAGCAGATCACCCCAGCCCGCGATTTCGACATCAAGTCCGCCATTGACGAGTTGGGGTGTGGCCGTTGGAAGCCAGCCGATGGTAGTGGCGTCGGCGATCGGCTTCGACGTGCGGAGAATTGCGAGATCGTGGACCTGCGTCGTCGGGTTGTACAACGGATCCTGCGTGATCGAAACGACGGTGGTGACGCGCGACCCCGTCATCGATCGAAGATTCGTCGTACCGCCTCCAACCACAAGATCGGTGGCATCGAGCACTTGATTGTTCTCATGGTGCAGACAATGCGCGGCGGTAACGACGACTGTGGGTGCGATCAGACTGCCGGCGCAGAACTGCGATGTGTACATGCCATCCGCGGTCAGGCCGTACTGGCGGTTGTTGCAGGTGGCCTTGGTGCTCTGCGCGGAACAGCCGATCGCAACCATGAACGACCAATCGTTCGTGCTGATCTGTTTGCCGTTCACCACCGCAGCTGCCGGTTGCGTGAGCATGCCGACGAGCAGCGCACATGCGAGGAGCGTGCGTCGGAGCATGGTCAGCGGCTCGGCGTCGTGATGAGGAGCGCGACGACTCCGATCAGGAGCAATCCGAGGCAGTACAGGTCCGTGCGCTTGCGCCGGACCTCCAGCCAGCCGATCCGGCGTCGGGGGAGCAGGAGCCGGAGTCCGAACGCGGTTGCCACGGCGATCGCCAGGAGACCCACCGACAGCCGGAAGTCGATGAAGATGGCCGCGACCGAAATGAGGACGAGCGCCTGCACGGAAAGGGACGGCCACTGGCTGATGAGCCGACCTGGCAACTCCCTGCGGAGTGGGACCACGTTGTCCGGCAACGGCGCAACCACATACGGCCGCTGGTGACCGGGTTCGTGGAGGTGGGCCATGTGAGGAACGCTACCCCTTGGGCCCTGAATCCGCCGCTCACAGGACGCATAGGATTTCCCCAGAATTTCTTGGAGGAAACCATGGCTCGCAAGGGCAAAGTCACCGTGGTCGGAGCCGGTTTCTACGGTTCGACGACGGCTATGCGTCTGGCCGAATACGACATCTTCGACACCGTGGTGCTCACGGACATCGTCGAAGGGAAGCCGGAGGGCCTCGCGCTGGACATGAACCAGTCGCGGCCGATCGAGGGCTTCGAGACGAAGGTCGTCGGTCAGACCACCGGTCCGAACGGTGAGGGGTATGAGGCGATCGCCGGTTCCGATGTCGTCGTCATCACCGCCGGCCTGCCGCGCAAGCCCGGGATGAGCCGCATGGACCTCATCGAGACGAACGCGAAGATCGTTCGCGGCGTGGCCGAGAACATCAAGCAGCACGCACCGAACGCCGTGGTGATTGTGGTGTCCAATCCGCTCGACGAAATGACGGCGCTCACGCAGATCGCTACTGGGTTCCCGAAGGAGCGCGTCATCGGTCAGGCGGGCATGCTCGACACCGCCCGCTTCTCGCACTTCGTCGCGGAGACGCTTGCTGTTCCGGTTGCATCGGTCCAGACGCTCACCCTCGGATCGCATGGCGACACGATGGTTCCGGTGCCGTCCCGCTGCACCGTTGACGGCAAGCCGCTGTCCGACTTGCTGCCGCCGGAGAAGATCGAGGAACTCGTTGTACGCACGCGCAACGGTGGTGCCGAAGTCGTCGCACTGCTCAAGACCGGCTCCGCCTACTACGCACCATCGGCCGCAGCAGCGCGGATGGCGAAAGCCGTCATCGAGGACAGCGGTGCCGTGATGCCGGTCTGCGCGTGGGTCGACGGTGAATACGGGATCTCCGGTGTCTACCTCGGCGTCGAGGCGGAATTGGGCAAGGGCGGCGTCCGCAAGGTCGTCGAAACGAATCTCACCGACACCGAGAAGGCTGGTCTCCTCGAGGCTGCCGAAGCAGTTCGTGCCAAGCAAGCCGACGTCCAGAGCCTCTGAGAAGGAAACACATGTCAAAGATCAAGGTTGCCACCCCGGTCGTCGAACTCGACGGCGACGAAATGACGCGCATCATCTGGCAGTTCATCAAGGATCAGTTGATCCTGCCGTACCTCGACGTCGACCTGAAGTACTACGACCTCGGCATCGAAGAGCGCGATCGTACCGACGACCAGATCACCATCGACTCGGCGAATGCGATCAAGCAGTACGGTGTCGGCGTCAAGTGCGCCACCATCACACCCGATGAAGCGCGTGTGGAGGAGTTCGGTCTCAAGAAGATGTGGAAGAGCCCCAACGGCACGATCCGCAACATTCTTGGCGGCGTGATCTTCCGCGAGCCGATCATCATCAACAACATTC
>CAXBQV010000101.1:0-5498 GCA_963978265.1 uncultured bacterium
CCGCTTTGGTGAGATCGAGGAACGTGCTGCGCTTGCCGTGGCTCGTGTCCATCACGTGCTCGGGTACTTGCGGCAGATGTTTCGCGGTCACCATCAGCACGTCGGCGCCGTCTTCCGCGAGCGTGCGCGCGGCGATCGGTCCCGCGAGAATGCGCGTGAGATCGAGCACCTTGATGCCGGCGAGTGCCTGGTTGAGCGACATGCGCGATCACTCGATCCGGATGCCGGTATCGCGGACGCGTGCTGCCCGGGCTGCAAACGCCTCCGCATCGGTTCCGGTATGCCCGTACAGCTTCACGAGCAAGGCGCCCGCTACGTTGAATCGTTCGGTCATGGCGGTGCTCATGTCCGAATTGAGACTGAGCTGCTCCCGCGTGAGTGCTGCAATGCGACCGCCGATGAGTCGGGCTGGCAACAGGAAGAGCGGGACGAGCACCAACGACATCACCGTGATCTGCCACGACAGCGAGAACATCGCGATCAGGATCGCACCGAGCGACACGAGGTTCCCGATAACACCGTTCAAGGTCGAAGTGAACGCTTGCTGGGCACCGAGGACGTCACCATTCAGGCGTGACACCAGCGCGCCGGTCTGGGTGCGGGTGAAGAAGGCGATGGACTGGCGCTGGACGTGTCTGAATACCTCGGTCCGGAGGTCGTAGATGAGGCCCTCCCCGATGGTTGCAAAAAGCCATCGTCCGAGGATGCCAGCACCGACTTCGAATGCGCTGAGGACGGCGAGCAATACGGCGCCGGAGACGACGATGCTGGCTGCGCCGGCAGCGACTCCCTGATCCACGATGCGTTTGATGAGGAGCGGTTGCGCTACCACCAAACTTGCGTCGACCACGATCAGGGCAATGACAGCTGTGATGCGTGCTCGATACGGGAACGCGTAGCGGAGCACCCGACGCCACGTGTCGTTCTTCAGTCGTTGTTCATTGACACTGCGATCACGCGAATAGGAGCGCAACTGCATGAAGGCTCCACTGGGCCCGCCGAGCGTACTCATGCCAATGCCACCAAATCTGCGTAATCCTGGGACCACAGATCCTCGACACCGTCGGGCAGGAGCAGCACCCGTTCGGGGTTGAGCGCCGAAACCGCGCCTTCGTCGTGAGTGACGAGTACAACGGCGCCTTCATAAGAGCTCAGTGCTTTCAGGATCTCCTCGCGAGATGCCGGGTCCAGATTGTTCGTGGGCTCGTCGAGCAGGAGCACGTTTGCACTGCTGACGACCAAGGTCGCGAGTGCGAGCCTCGTTTTCTCGCCACCACTGAGCACCCCGGCAGGCTTGTGCACATCGTCTCCCGAGAAGAGGAAGGAGCCGAGGATGTTGCGACATTCGGTTTCCGACATGTCCGATGCGGCGCTCTGCATGTTCTCCAACACAGTGCGGTCGGCGTCCAGGGTTTCGTGCTCCTGTGCGTAGTACGCAAGCTTGAGTCCGTGGCCCGGCTGAACTTCTCCGGTATCTGCCGCATCCACCCCTGCAAGCATGCGTAACAACGTAGTCTTCCCTGCGCCGTTCAGTCCGAGGATCACCACCCTGCTCCCTTTGTCGATGGCGAGATCCACATCTGTGAACACTTCGAGCGATCCGTAGCTCTTCGACAAGCCACTTGCCGTCAATGGTGTCTTGCCACATGGAGCGGGCTTCGGGAAACGGAGGCTCGCCACGCGATCCTGCCGACGCTCTGCCTCGAGTCCGGCAAGCAGGCGTTCCGCTCGCTTGTCCATCGATTGCGCAGCACGAGCCTTGGTGGCTTTCGCTCGCATTTTGTCCGCCTGTGATTGCAGGGCTTGCGCCTGCCGTTCAGTGTTCGCCCGCTCACGCTTGCGACGACGTTCGTCGGCTTCACGTTGCGCGAGGTAAGCCTTCCATCCCATGTTGTAGACGTCGATCACGCATCGGTTTGCGTCGAGGTAGAACACTTTGTTCACGACGGTTTCCACCAGGTTGACGTCGTGACTGATGACGATCAGCCCGCCGGAGTATTTCGAAAGGAAGTCGCGCAACCATGAGATCGAGTCGGCATCCAGATGGTTGGTTGGTTCGTCGAGCAGGAGCGTTTCCGCGCCGCTGAACAGGATTCGGGACAGCTCGATGCGTCGGCGCTGGCCGCCGGACAGCGTGTGCAGCGGCTGTTCCAACACCCTCGTCGGCAGACCGAGGCTGGTGGCAATCGCTGCCGCTTCGGATTCGGCTGCGTACCCTCCGGCGGCGAGGAACTCAGCCTCGGCGTTCGCGTAGCGACGCATGGCCCGGTCACGATCTGCCGAATCGGCCATTGCCTGCTCCGCAGCACGTAATCGCCGGAGGGTGTCGTCCAGACCTCGCGCCGAAAGGATTCGATCCCGGGCAAGCACTTCCAGATCGCCGGTGCGCGGATCCTGCGGCAGGTAGCCGACGGTACCGGTGCGCGTGACGGATCCCGCAGATGGCGGCATCTCACCCGCGAGCACTTTCGTGAGAGTGGTTTTGCCGGCACCGTTGCGCCCGACGAGCCCGACCCGATCTCCGTTGGCAACGCGGAGGTTCACGTGTTCCAGGAGCAGTCGCGCGCCCACGCGCAGTTCGAGTTCCTGAACGGCAATCACGCGGCGAGCCTACGCGGCAGGTCGATCAGACATTGAATCCGAGTGCGCGCATCATCTCGCGTCCGTCGGCGGTGATCTTGTCAGGCCCCCACGGCGGCATCCACACCCAATTGATGCGGAAATCAGCGACATGGCCGTCGAGCGCTGCGCGGGTTTGATCCTCGATCACATCCGTCAACGGACAGGCGGCCGACGTCAAGGTCATGTCGACGGTGGCGATGTTGTCGTCGTCAACATGCACTCCGTATACGAGGCCGAGATCGACGACGTTAATCCCAAGCTCAGGATCCACAACATCCTTCAGCAGCTCAACGACATCGACCGGATGCGCCTTCTCCATGGTTATGCCTTCCTCGCTATTGCGGCTGCTGCGGCGTCCTTGTACGCCATCCAGCCGAGCAGTGCACATTTGACCCGGGCGGGATACTTTGACACTCCGTGGAACGCCACTGCATCCTCGAGCAGCGCCTCGTTCGGTTCGCCGGCACCCTGCGTCTGCATCATGGTTCCGAAAGCGTCCGCGACGCGCATCGCATCCGCGTATGACCTGCCATTGATGAGGTCGAACATCATTGATGCACTCGCCTGCGAGATGGAACAGCCCTGGTTTTCGTACGAGATGCTGAATCCGCCCTCGTCTCCGGCAACTCGCAACGTGATTTCGTCGCCACAGGTCGGGTTGACGTGGTGCACCTCGGCATCGAAAGGAGCCTTCAATCCCTTGCCCTGCGGATGCTTGTAATGGTCGAGGATGAGTTCCTGATACATCGATTCGAGTTGCATCACGCCACCTTGAAGAATCGTTGGGCTTCGCGGATGGCGGCCGCCAGCGACGTCACATCGTTCAGGTCGTTGTAGAGGTAGAACGTTGCTCGAGTTGTCGCGGGCACGCCGAAGCGGCGGCACAATGGCCACGCACAGTGGTGCCCTACTCGGACAGCGACACCCTGATCATCGAGCACTTGCCCGACGTCGTGGGGATGCAGATCGCGGACCGTGAACGAAACTGCACTGCCTCGTTGCACATTCTCGGTAGGACCTATCACACGGACACCGTCGATCTCGCCGAGCGCCGCCAATGCCGCTTCGGTCAAGACGTGCTCATGCTCCGCGATCCGGTGCATGCCGATGCGTTCAAGATATTCGACAGCCGCGGCCAGCCCAACCGCCTGTGCGATGTTGGGCACACCCGCTTCGAACTTCTGCGGCGCACGTGCGAATGTCGAACGATCCATGGCAACGGTCTCGATCATCGAGCCGCCAGTGAGGAATGGCGGCATCGCATCAAGCAGCTCACGCGTTGCCCACAGGCAGCCGATACCGGTCGGGCCAAGCATCTTGTGCCCCGACCACGCGATGGCATCGACATCGAGCGTCCGAACACTCACGGGCATATGCGGAACCGACTGACAGGCGTCGAGGAAGACGAACGCTCCGACCCGGCGAGCTGCGGCAACCACATCAGCAACCGGATTCACGGTGCCGAGCAGATTGCTCTGATGCGTGAAACTCAGAATCACTGTGCGATCGTCGATGATCCGTTCGATGTCACCGAGATCGAGACGCCCGTTGTCGTCGACGCCGATCCATCGGAGTTGTGCTCCGGTCTTATCTGCGAGTTCTTGCCACGGGAGCAGGTTTGCGTGGTGTTCCATCTCAGTGACCACGATGTTGTGCGAGGGCGTGAGTACAAACCGTTCATCACCGTGCCAGCGGCCGTGAGCGGCTTTGGCGGTTGCAGACGAGAACGCATGTGCCAGCAGATTCAGCGACTCGGTGGCGTTCTTGGTGAAAACGAGTTCGTCCGGCTCACCACCGACGAAGGTCGCGATCGTTCGCCGCGCATTCTCATACGCGATGGTCGCTTCTTCGGCAAGCTGATGGGCACCTCGATGCGCAGCCGCATTGTGGCGCTCGTAGAACTCCCGCTCGGCATTGAGCACAGGAAGCGGCTTCTGCGACGTCGCTCCCGAATCAAGGTAGACCAGTCCCCGCCCGTCACGCACGGTTCGTGACAGGATGGGAAAGTCCGCTTTGATCGCGGCGACGTCGAGATGCGTCATCAGGCCTTGACACCGACGAATTGCTCGTAACCGGCCTCGTCGATTGCCTTCGCGACTTCCGCGCCACCCTCGTGGATGATGCGGCCTTCACTGAAGACGTGCACGAAGTCCACCGGAATATGTCGCAGCAAGCGGGACGTGTGCGTGATGAGGAGCACGCCCGTGCTGCCCGTCTCGCGCACCCGATTGACACCATCTGAGACGACCTTGAGCGCATCGACGTCGAGACCGGAGTCCGTTTCATCGAGCACGGCCATCTTCGGCTTCAGGAGTTCCATCTGCAGGATTTCGTGACGTTTCCGCTCGCCACCGGAGAACCCTTCGTTCACACTACGTTCGGCGAATGCCTGGTCGATCTGCAGATCGGTCATCGCCCCTCGCATCTCCTTGATCCATTCTCGGAGCTTCGGAGCTTCACCACGAACAGCGGTGACTGCGGTGCGAAGGAAGTTGCTCACCGAAACACCTGGGACATCGACCGGGTACTGCATCGCCAGGAAGAGGCCAGCACGAGCACGCTCATCGACCGTCATGTCCAGCACGTTCTCGCCGTCAAGCTTGATGCTGCCCTGGGTTACTTCGTATTTCGGGTGACCGGCGATTGTGTAGGCCAGCGTGGACTTGCCAGAGCCGTTGTGCCCCATGATGGCGTGCGTCTCCCCCGAACGGACCGTGAGATTGACACCTTTGAGGATCTCCTTTGGACCGTTTTCGGTCTCGACACGCACATGGAGGTCGCGGATTTCGAGTGTTGACATGTTCATCCAATCTCGACGTACGCCACAGCGGCGCCGTCCGGGTCTTCGATGCTGACAGGAAATGTTCTGATCGGCC
>CAXBQV010000102.1:0-5497 GCA_963978265.1 uncultured bacterium
CCAGCGCACCTCGCGCGGATCGAGGCACTCGTCGCCGACGGCAAGCTCAATGACAAACTGGCGCGTCAGGTCATCGAAGGCATCCTCCTTGGCGAGTGCCTTCTCGGTGCTCGGCACCGGTCCGTAGCCCATGATCTCCGGTTCGACGCCGGCGAACGCGTAGGCGAGCATGCGCGCGCGGGGACGCATCCCGAGTTCACGCGCCTTCGACTCGCGCATGAGGAGTGCCGCAGTTGCGCCGTCGTTGATGCCCGACGCGTTGCCGGCCGTCACCCGCCCGTTCGGACGGAACGGTGTGCGCAGCGTGGCCAGCACATCCATGTTGGTGTCGGGGCGCGGCGGTTCGTCGACGGTGACGTAGGTCCAACCGCCTTCCGCATCGCGTGCGGCAACGGGGACGAGCTGCGCTGCAAAGCGCTGGTCCACATACGCGGCCGCAGTCTTCTTCTGGGAGCCCATCGCATAGGCGTCGGCTCGTTGCTTCGTGAGCGTCGGGAAGCGATCGTGCAGGTTCTCTGCGGTCACGCCCATGTTGAGTGCGTCGGCGGCGACCAGCCGCTCAGCCAGGAAGCGCGGATTGACGTCCATGTTCGAGCCGAGGGTGTGCCGCCCCATGTGTTCGACGCCACCGGCGATGCCGATGTCGATCGCACCGACGGCGATCTCCGATGCCACCTGGGTGACGGCGGTCATGGCGCCGGCACACATGCGATCGATCGCATAGCCGGGCACCGTGTTCGGAATCCCCGCAAGCAGTGCAACCGAGCGTCCGAGTGTGAGCCCTTGATCACCGCTCTGGGTCGTGGCGGCAATGCCCACTTCCTCGATCTGCTTCGGGTCGAGTGCATTGCGCTCGACCAGCGCCTTCACGCAGGCAACCGCGAGGTCGTCGGAGCGGGTGTTGGCGTAGACGCCACCGGCCTTGCCGAACGGTGTACGTACCGCGTCGACGAGTACTACTTCATTGAGTCCCATATCTGTTCCCTAGAACGCTTCGACCGGCAACTTCATGACATCGTCGTCGGAATGCTCACAAATCCACTTCTCAGCCGACAGCAACGGTAGACGATTGCGAGCGAACCACTGGGCCGCCGCGATCTTGCCTTCGTAGAACGGTACGTCCTTTGCGGCGACGTTGCCGTCGAGGGCCGCCTTTGCCACTTCGGCCTGGCGGAGCAGCAACCAGCCGATGATGAGATCGCCAGCCGCGAGGAGGAGGCGGGTGGTGTTGAGGCCGACCTTGTAGATCTGCTCCTCATCGCCCTGGTACGCGGCTTGTGCCCAGAAGCCGAGGGTGGTGATCATCGCCTGCATATCGCTCAGCGCCTTGCCGAGCAGTTTGCGATCGGCCTTCAGGACATCACCGTCGGGTGCCGCAGTTGCCGTCGCCTGGATCTGCTCGCCGAGCCAGGTGATCGCGTGGAACTTGTCGCGAACCATCTTGCGGAAGAAGAAGTCGAGTCCCTGGATCGCCGTCGTGCCTTCGTACAGGGTGTCGATCTTTGCGTCACGGATGTACTGCTCGACGGGGTAGTCCTGGAGGTAGCCGCTGCCACCGAATACCTGCAGCGATTGCGCGAGCATTTCGTATGCACGCTCGGAGCCGACGCCCTTGACGATGGGGAGCAGCAGGTCGTTGATCGCTTTCGCATGTGCGAGGTCGATGCTGTCGTCGCCCGCCTCGGCCCGCATGATGGTGTCCTGCCAGCTCGCCGTGAAGAAGACAAGGGCGCGCAAACCTTCGGCGTAGGACTTCTGCAGCATCAACTGCCTGCGGACATCGGGGTGCGCGATGATCGGAACGCGCGGCGACGCCTTGTCGGCCATCTTCGCGAGATCTGGTCCCTGGATGCGGATCTTCGCGTACTCCAACGCATGCAGGTAGCCGGTCGACAGCGTCGAGATGGCTTTGGTGCCGACGAGCATGCGCGCGTATTCGATGATCTTGAACATCTGCGCGATGCCGTCATGCTTGTCACCGACGAGCCATCCGACAGCGGGCTTGTCCGCGCCGAACGTCATCTCGCAGGTGGTGGACACCTTCATGCCCATCTTGTGTTCGACATTCGTGGCGAACACGCCATTGCGTTCGCCGAGTTCCCCGGTCTCGAGATTCACGTGGTACTTCGGCACGACGAACAGCGAGAGTCCCTTGGTGCCGACGCCGGCACCGACCGGTCGCGCAAGCACGAGGTGGTAGATGTTCTCGGTGAGGTCGTGTTCACCGCAGGAGATGAATCGCTTCACACCGGTGATGTGCCAGGAGCCGTCGGGTTGCGGTTCGGCCTTCGTGCGACCCGCGCCGACGTCGGAACCGGCGTCTGGCTCGGTGAGTACCATGGTCGCGCCCCAGTCGCGCTCGATCGCCATGGCTGCGAACTTCTTCTGGTCCTCGGTGCCCATGTGCCACAGGATCGTGCTCCACGGGTAGCCTGCGAGATACAGGTGCATCGCTGGATTCGCACCGAGGAACATCTCGGCAATGCCCCAACGCAATGACGCCGGAGCCTGGATGCCACCGAGTTCGGTCGGGACATCGACGCGGGCGAACCCGCTCTCCACGACCTTCCAGTACGAGGCTTTGAAGTCGGCGGGCATGGTGACGGTGTGTGTCGCGGCATCGAAGACCGGTGGTGTGCGATCGGCAGTGACGAAGGTCGACCCCATCTCGTCGACGGCGACCTTCTCCGCCTCGCGGAGGATGTCCTTCACGGTCTGCATGTCGACGTCGGCGAAGGGGCCTTTGCCGAGGATGTCGGCGGTGCCGTTCATCTCGAACAGGTTGAATTCGATATCGCGCAGATTGCTCTTGTAGTGGCTCATCCCAAATCCCTACTGACCGGTACTACTGGTTAGTAGCAAAGAATGGGCGAACGTGACGCAGGTCGCAAGTGATCTGGCCCCGGCGCGCCGAAAGGTGGGGATCCTGGCGTGAGCGTCGAGGGCGTCTTCAGGGGATCCGCGACGCCCGCGCCCGGCTAGGCGAGGTAGAGGTCGACGGCCTCGCGGGTTCGGTCGGCCTCGAAGTGGAGGCGCTCCTGCCGCTGCCAGTCGTCGATGTGCCCGGCGCTCGCGTCTCCGTCGCGGTCGATGACGCGACCCCTGCCGACGTCCGGGTCGACGTCGATGAAGACCGTCGCCGCTGCGGCGGTGCGCATCGCCGCCTGGGCGGCACCGACGCCTTCCACGACGAGCAGCGACGTGTCGGGCAGGAGCATGTCCTCACCGAACCTGTTCGCATACCAGTTGAAGCGCGGATAGCGAATCGGAGCAGCGGCGAGGAAGGGATCGCGAATGTGGCGGATCAGCCGGTCGGTGAGTGTTGCGTCGAGTGCGTTGTCCCAACCCGCATACAGATCGTCGAGATGCATGACCCGCGCATGCGGATGTCGTGCCATGAGCAGCTCGGCGAGTGTCGTCTTTCCGGCACCGGCGGGGCCGTCGATACAGACCAGTGCACGCGCCATGTCGGCGATGCGCGCACTGATCCAGTCGACGGCGTCGATCACCGAGTAGCGGCCTTCGCATTGGCGCGGTCGAGCCACGCCTTCCAGCCCGCAATGGCGATGGCGACGAACACGGCGTAGAGCAGCGATGTGAACCAGAGGTCCATGAACGCGTACTCGATGGTGCCGACGAGATCGACGACGAACCAAAGCGGCCAGCATTCGTACTTCTCGAGCACCATGAGGATCTGGGCGACGATCGAACCGACGAGCATGAACGTGTCCGACCATGTCGACGCAGCGCCCCACGACTCGAACACCGGTCGCATCGCAACCCATGCGCCGAGCAGCACGGCGGACCAGATGAAGAATTCCTTGCGCGTGAGCTTGGCGGGCACGGCACCCTTCGGGCCCCACTCGAACCAACCCATCACGCCGGCTGCAACGAACACGATCTGCAGCAGCGCACTTGCCTTGAGATCCCACTGCCAGAAGAGCACGCCGTACAACACGCTCGAAATGGCCCACCACGGCCACGTGACACGCTTGCCGGTGACGCCCAGGGCGACTCCCACAAGCGACGTCACACTTGCAAACAACTCGAAGACAGTGACGTCGTAACCCCACATGGAGAACAGGACGTGCATGCCGAAATCGATCAGGGATTGCATGTGATACTCGCTTCCGCGTCCGCATTACCGGACTGGTTTGACGGTCGGCGGCTTTCGCCCTCTCAGCCCGCTGTGGGCTCCCGTGTGTTCCCCGAGTCTAGGACATCGCTGCCAAGGTCTCATGGGCGATCTCGAGTTCCTCGTTCGTCGGAACCACGAGCACGGGAATGCGGGAGCCGACACCGAGATGGGCTAGCGCACCCACGACCTCGTTGCGGAATTCGGCGTCGTTCTCCCCGACGCCGGCCGTGAACACCACGGCGTGCACGTCGGGCACCGCAGCGAGATACGCGCCGATGTACTTGCGCAAGCGGTAGCCGTACACATCGAGCGCGAGCCTCGCATCGGGGTCACCGGCATTCGCACGTTTGCGTACTTCGCGCATGTCGCCACTTCCGCACATGCCGAACAACCCACTCTGTCGGTTGAGCAGGGTGTCGAGTCGGGCAAAGTCGAAATCGGCAACCCGTGCGAGATGGAAGACGATGCCGGGATCGAGGTCGCCCGAACGGGTGCCCATGACGAGACCCTCGAGCGGTGTCAGTCCCATCGACGTGTCGACCGAGTTGCCGCCCTGCACTGCGGTGATGGAGGCACCGTTGCCGATGTGACAGATGATGAGGTTCACCTGGTCGAGCGGAACCCCGAGCAACTCGGCGGTCTTTGCGGTGACGAACTTGTGACTCGAGCCGTGGAAGCCGAAGCGACGGATGCCGTATCGCTCGGCGACGTCGGCGTCGATTGCGTAGGTAGCGGCGTGCGCGGGAATCGTCGCGTGGAACGCGGTGTCGAACACGGCCACCTGCGGCACGTCCGGCAACTGCTGCACCATCGCACGAATGCCGAGCAGGTTGCCCGGGTTGTGCAGGGGAGCGAGCGGCACGAGTGACTCGATGCCGGTGATGACGTCTGCGTCGATCCGCGTTGGCCGCGTGTAGAGCTCGCCGCCGTGGACCACCCGGTGTCCGACCGCGGTCACCGACGCGATGTCGATGCCACTATCCGCAAGTGCGGCCACCATCGTGTGGATCGCCGCCGCATGGTCCGTGATCCGTTCGAGTGTGCCTTTGGCGACGACATCACCCGAGGGGAGGTCGAGCACCTGGAACTTCAACGACGACGACCCCGCGTTGATGACGAGAATGCGATCGCTCATGCGGTGGCCGACGCAGCCTGGATGGCGGTGATCGCGACGGTGTTCACGATGTCGGGCACAGTGCATCCGCGGGACAGATCGTTCACGGGCTTCTTCAAACCCTGCAGGATCGGGCCGATCGCAATTGCATCGGCCGAGCGCTGGACCGTGCGAGGTCTGCTGCGTAGGTCATGTGGTCTCCCTGATCGACCGTAGCAGTCGGCGCATCGATTCGAGCCGGCCCT
>CAXBQV010000103.1:0-5480 GCA_963978265.1 uncultured bacterium
CATGATGCACCGAGGCCGCGGGCGGCATCGACGATGGTCTTCACGTCAAGATTCATCAGTCCAGCGTCAAGGGCACGATCTGTTGCCGCGAGTGTGACGGTTCCGTTTTCGATCTCGATACGTACCCCAGTGAATGCGGGCAGGCTCTCGTCCCTGCCCGCGGCAACCTGCACTTGCGCAACGGCTTGCGCGAACACTGCGCTTGGAATGGTGCCACTTGATGTCGGCATCGTCGGAAGTACGGGATAGTCACTAATCGGCATGGTCGGAACGGTGAACGAGGATCGGCCGCAGGTGACATCGACCCGGGTGCCGTTGAGTGCAAGTGTCACCGGCGCCGCTGGCAGATTGCGGGTGATGTCCGAGAGGAGACGACCGGAGACGACGACGGTGCCTTCGGTTTCGACGACCGCTTCGATCTCGGCCCTGGCGCTGACTTCATGGTCGTATGCGGACAGCACGAGGCCGTCCTTCTGAGCAGTGAGCACGAGGCCCGCGAGCACTGGCTGTGAAGGGCGGGTGGGCAATGAGCGAGCAGCCCAGGCAACGGCTTCGGCGAGCACGTCGCGCTCGATACGGACCTTCACGAGTGAACCCCTTCGATGTGAGCGCCAATCGTGGCATGGCTGTGGACGAAGCGCCATGTGATCGGTTTCCCGCATTGTTGTGGATAACGTGTGCAGAAATTGGTGTGAATCTGCGGTTCAGACTGAAGCGCTGGAGAACATGTGGACATGTTGTGCACTGGAAAGTCCTTGGGTGGTAGGGCCGTTTTCAAATCCACAGCGCATTCGACTGCATCAACACCGAGGTCCGAAGGTTATCCACAGCCACGGTGTGGGGTGCTGGACGGAATGCCGCACGAAAATCATCCCAGAGCGGAGTTATCCACAAATCCCCAGCACCTACTACGACGACGAACCCATAGAGAGTCAGCAAAGCCCACACCGATTGGTGTGTGGATCAGACCCGACTCGACGACCGGATCCGCTGGGTGAGGTCCGCGACCTGGTTGTAGAGGCTGCGACGTTCGGCCATCAGTTGGCGGACCTTCCGATCCGCGTGCATCACCGTGGTGTGATCGCGGCCACCGAACTGCTGACCGATCTTCGGGAGCGACAGATCGGTGAGTTCCCGGCACAAGTACATTGCGATCTGTCGTGCCGTTACGAGCACACGTGAACGTGAACCTCCGCAGAGATCGTCGATGGTGACGCCGTAGTAGACGGCGGTCTGTTCCATGATCTGTTTTGCAGTTATCTCCGGGCCGACAGGATCCGGGATCAAGTCCTTCAACACGATCTCAGCGAGCGCAAGATCGACGGGTTGCCGGTTGAGGTTCGCAAACGCCGTAACTCGGATAAGTGCACCTTCAAGCTCACGGATGTTCGTGGAGATCTTCGAGGCGATGAATTCGAGCACGTCAGCGGGAACCGTGAGACGTTCCTGCAATGTCTTCTTTCGCAGAATCGCGATACGGGTTTCCAAGTCCGGTGGCTGGACGTCGGTGATCAAGCCCCATTCGAATCGGGAACGCATGCGATCTTCGAATTCCTGCAACTGTTTCGGTGGCATGTCAGACGTGATGACAATCTGCTTGTTTGCATTGTGCAGCGTGTTGAATGTGTGGAAAAACTCTTCCTGCGTCTGGACTTTTCCACTGAGGAACTGGATGTCGTCGACGAGGAGGACGTCGATGTCGCGATACTTCTTCTGGAATGAAGAAGCTTTGTCGTCACGGATCGAATTGATGAATTCGTTCGTGAACTCCTCTGACGAGACGTAACGGACACGCGCACCCTTGTAGAGACTGCGCGCATAATGACCGATCGCGTGCAACAGGTGGGTCTTGCCCAGACCGGACTCGCCGTAGATGAACAACGGGTTGTAGGCCTTCGCGATCTGCTCCGCCACCGCGATGGCGGCTGCATGTGCGAACCGGTTCGAGGAACCGATGACGAAGGTGTCGAACGTGTACTTGGGGTTGAGTCGCGTGCCGTCGTCGGTTTTCGGCGACTCAACGACTGGTTCGTTGGCCGCATAGGTTGCATCGGCCTGTTCGTCCGTCTCCTGCTCGTCGAGCGGTTGGGCATGCTCAGGGTCGACGGTGATGAGGATGGAGATCTCGCCGCCGATCACGTCCTGCAAGGCGTGCTCGATCGTCGGGCGCAGCCGGGTTTCGAACAGGTCCTTCGTGAAGTCGTTCGGGACGGCCAGGATCACCTTGTTCTCGACCGTGGCCAAGGGGCGGGCGACGCTGATGAAGGCCCGGTCCTGAGCGGTCAACTCGGTGATGGCGGGGTCTGCGAGCACCTTGGTCCAGATGGCTGTGTCCATAACCCCTCAATTCGGACCCTCAAGCCCAGATTCACACGTTGTCCACATGTGTGGACCGTTCGGCGACCGGACACTAGACCCCGCTGACCTGCGGTGACAAGACTTATCCACAGCCCCCATGGCCGTCCGTCGGGGTTTTCCCACATGCTGGTCCCCAGTAGGCCCTGGTTTGCTGAAAACAGTGGAATTCCGTACCGTTTCCCACTCGACGGCCCCGGTCGTCAGATCCGAGGAGCACGATCGTGAAGCGCACTTTCCAGCCGAACAACCGTAAGCGTCATAAGAAGCACGGTTTCCGTCTGCGCATGCGTACCCGTGCCGGTCGCGCCATCCTTTCGGCCCGCCGCCGCAAGGGTCGCCACTCGATCGCGGTCTGAGTGCTCCCGCAACCGCTTCGGTTGCACACGTCAGCCGAACTCAGGGATGTCATGCGGCGCGGTCGTCGGATCGCGTCGGACTCCCTGGTGCTGCACTACCGAACCCGTCCTGAGCAGGTACCTGCAAGGGCGGGTTTTGTCGTCGGCAAAGTTGCCGGAAACTCTGTGGAACGCCACCGGCTCATCCGCCAGCTCCGGCATCTGGTTGCGGCAGAACTTCCGACGATGGCTGCGGGTACGGAGCTCGTCGTACGAGCGACCAGGCCGAACACGGATCCGGCGTGGGAACTACGAGCACTCCTTACGAAGGCCGGTCTTCGTGCGTGAATGCTGGGAATCACTGTGGGTTCGCGGGATCGGGAAATTCCTTGCCTATGCGCTCATTGCGCCGATCCGGCTGTATCAACTCACCATCTCACCAATGCTCGGTGATGTGTGCCGCTATCACCCCTCATGCTCGACGTATGCGGTTGAGGCACTGCGAACACACGGACCTGTGAAGGGGCTTACGCTTCTCACCTACCGGTTGGTGCGCTGCACTCCGCTCACGCGGGGCGGCCTCGATCCGGTGCCACCACGCGGATTGTGGCGACCTGAGATTCACCCAGATGGTCGTCCTCGAGTTACGAAAGTCTGAACGTGTTCATTCTTGAATGGCTGCGCATCGCTGTCTCGTTCATCTTGGTGACATTCCATGCCGGGCTGTCACCGGTGTTCGGTACCGACAGTGGCATCACCTGGTCGCTGTCGATCGTCGGCCTTGTGCTCGTGATCCGCATCGCACTCATTCCCTTGTTCGTCAAGCAGATCAAGGCACAGCGCAATCTCCAGATCATCCAACCGAAGATGAAGGAGATCCAGGACAAGTACGCCGGCGACCGCGAACGCCAGTCGCAGGAAATGATGAAGCTGTACCGCGAAACCGGTACGAACCCATTCTCATCATGCCTCCCACTGCTGTTGCAGGCACCGATCTTCTTCGCACTGTTCTCAGTGCTCCAAGGTATTTCAACGAATGTGGCGCACGGGGTTTTCAGTTGGAGCCAGTACGCAGGTCTGCTTGGCAGTGCGCGTGCGGCGTCGATTTTCAATGTGCCACTGCATGCAACATTCAAGGATGCAGCGGAAACCGTCAGTCCGTCAGCCACCCATATTCTGGCTGCATTACTCGTTGTTTTGATGACGGCGACAACGTTCATCACACAGCGGCAGTTGATCGTCAAGAACGTTGCACCTGACAATCCGATGGTGCAACAGCAGAAGATCCTGCTGTACGTCTTCCCCTTCATGTTCGCGATCGGTGGCTTCGGCTTCCCGATCGGTGTGCTCATCTACTGGCTGGTCTCGAACCTCTGGACGATGGGACAGCAGTTCTGGGTGATCCGCAATTCGCCACAACCAGGAACTCCCGCATATGCGGCGTGGGAATCACGTCAGCGCGCAAAGGGCAAACTGGAATCTCCCGAGACTCCTGCGCCAACGCAGGCACAACCCCGTGTTCAACCGAAACGTTCAACCCGGAAAGACCGCAAGAAGAAGTAACACCCACAGTGATCACAGTGGTCACATTCAGTGAGGAGTAAGACAATGGCTGAAAAGTCAGCAGATGCACTCGAGCGCGAAGGCGATATCGCGGCCGACTACCTTGAGGGCTTGCTCGACATTGCAGATCTCGACGGCGACATCGACATGGATGTCGAAGGCGACCGTGCAATGGTGAGCATCACGGGTGGCAACCTCTCGAATCTGATCGGCAATCGCGGGGCGACACTCGATGCCTTGCAGGAGCTCACCAGACTGGCGGTCACACGGGAAACGGGCGAGCGTTCTCGGCTCATGCTGGACGTCGAAGGTCACCGTGCTGCGCGCCGCGGAGAACTCCAAGAAATAGCAACAAATGCCGCAAATGACGCAAAGCGGACTGGTGCTCCAGTCAAACTGAAGCCCATGAATCCCTTCGAACGGAAGATCGTGCATGACGCCGTCGCTGCGGGCATTTCCCCACGAATACAGGTGCGTTCCGGCCTTGGTGTTGCCGCAGATGACGTAGAGCGTGTGCGCTTGGTGAGGCTTCAAGTGCTCAAGGAGTCCGGCCTCTAAAGCTTCTAGGTAGGCCGACAGAGATTCGCTACTCACGGCCCACCGTCAGACTTGGCGGGTAGCATGAGTTCGAACCCCCCGGTGCTTTTGGGGGTTTCCTTTTTCATCAGACCTGAAGTTCCCCGGACTCAAGAGCGTCCACGAAGCGTCGCAGTTCGGATTCCGAAACGCGCAGGGCTTTGCCGACGCGGACAGCGTTCAAGTGCCCGGCATGGATGAGCCGGTACAGAGTCGAACGGGACAGGGCGGTGCGCTCTGTGACTACCGTCAGTTTGAGCAGAGTCGGGCGGGTGTCTTGCTCCACGGGTGTTCTCCTTTTCAAAGGGGGACTGCTGGAATCCCTAGGTATTCCCATGGTGCGCCAGAAGTGATATGGTGAACCACATCAGTTAGAGGAGTACCCATTGAGCGCCCGCAAGACGTACAAGGCCCCGGCGGACCTACTAGTGCTGGGCTCTGAAGTGAGTTTGGGCAGTAAGGGCTCTGCGCCCGTGGCGTGGCTTGGCCACACGTTCCCGCAGTCGTTCGTCGTGTCCCTCATGCTGGAAGACCAAGACAACGACTCCGGCAGAGTCTGGGGAGTGCGTTGGGAAGTGGTATTCGATACCACCCCCCAAGTCAGTCCGCGCATCGGTGACGTTTCGGTGCGCGGTCTTTGGAGTCGCG
>CAXBQV010000104.1:0-5478 GCA_963978265.1 uncultured bacterium
GGGTGCCAGTCCCAGCGACGTCAGCGTGTCGAAAAAGCGCTGTGGCTCGCCGATACCGGCGATTGCGGTCAGGCGATGGCCGCTTGCCAGCCGGGCAAAACCGGCCGCATCGAGTGCCGGCCTGTGTCGGTCGAGCGGCACGAACTGTCTCGGGGCAATCCGGAAACGGAACACGTTCCGATGCGCGACCGGCGCCTGTGCTGGCTCGTTGAGCGCGATGGCCTCGATGGCCTCGAGCGCGGCCACCGTCACCAGCGATTATTTCACCCAGCTGGGGGACATCTTCGGCACCACCCAGTCCACTTCCTGCCTGCAGGAGAAGAGCGACAGCTTCAATGCCGCCTGGCAGAGCTACGAAACCGATACTTCCAGTTCCGCGTCCGAGGCCCTGGTGCTCAGCTCGGCTCAGGCGTTGACCGAGACCGTTACCGAGACCGCGCAACAGCTGCAGGACCTGGGAACACAGGCGACCAAGAGCGGGGGAGAGCTGGTCGATGACCTCAACAGCAAGCTCCAGACGCTGGCCCAGCTCAATCACGTGAAGCGGCCGCGCCCGTGCAGCTGCCGGGCAGTTCGACGGGGTACCAGGTGTCCCCCCAGTCGTCGCTGCGCCACAAACGGCCTTGATCACCCGGTGGACCGTTGCCGTTGGTGAGAAAGACGACGCCACCGTGGTCGGCGCGAGGCACCACGGCACGGGTGTATTGCCAGGGGGAATCGATTTTGCGGAAAGTCCAGTTCAATCCGTCATCGCGGCTTTCGTGCAATCCCCGGTTGGTGGTGGCCAGCAGCAATCGGCTGCCGTCGGGGCGATGGAGCACCGCCATGCCGTGGACATGCGAGACCACCGGCGCGAGAAATTCCACCACGCGCCCCTCGCTCCATGGCGCCATTCCCCGGCGAAAATCCAGGAACCCGACATGCCCCCCCGAGTCCGGCGCTTCCAGATGAAACAGGGGGTTCTCCGCGGCCTCGGCCTCGTCGATATCGACCTGAGAGTTGACCTTGTCGGCTCGCCGGGCTTTGAGCTCCTCAAGGGAGTCCTCGGCAAGTTCCTCGTCGGTCTTTCTGGGGGCGTCGTAATCCGTGGCCACGGGCCAACCTCCTCACGTTCGGCGCGCATCATGCCCGATTGACTGTCACAACGCGAAGTCGACCCGCGAGAATTCCCCTCATGGCTTTGTACGCGCTCGGTGAACTTGTCCCGGAGATCCATCCCACCGCCTTCGTCCACCCCGACGCCGTCGTGATCGGCAACGTGACGATCGGCGCCGAGAGTTCGGTGTGGCCCTCGGCCGTGCTGCGTGGGGACACGAACCGGATCGTGGTGGGAGCGAGGACGTCCATTCAGGACGGGAGTGCGATCCACTGCACCCCGGAGCACGAGACGATCATCGGCGACGGGTGCGTGATCGGGCACACGGTGCACATGGAAGGTTGCGTGGTCGAGGACGGCGCCCTCGTTGGGTCGGGGTCGGTGGTTCTCCCCCGCGCCACGATCGGAGCAGGGTCACTGGTGGCTGCCGGAGCAGTGGTGCCGAACGATGTCGTCGTGCCCGCGCGGGCGCTGGCCCGCGGCGTTCCGGTCAAGATCGTCGAGAACGCCGCACCGCAGGATGTGATCGCCGCATCGGTCACGCAGTATGTGGCGAATGCGAGGACGTATCCGGGTCTCCTGCGGCGGATCGATTGATCAGCCGGTGATACCAAGTTTGGCAAGTTCGTCCGAGAGTTGCTGCAACAACTGCGGCGGTGCACACAGCACAAGGTTGTGACCCATCGGGTCACCCTGCACCACGACGTCAAGTCCGACTTCCGCCACGATCGCTGCGGCAGCAGCTCGGTCCCACGGCTTCGTGTCGCGTTCGAAGTAGCCGTTCGTGCGACCCATTGCAACGTTCACGATGTCGATGGCAGCCGAACCGAGCCGCCGAAGATCGCGTACCCGGACGACGAAGTCGGCGAATGCGCGAGCCATGTCGCGGCGGCGTTCCTGGTCGTAGGCGAATCCGGTGGTGAGCAGTGCGAGTTCGAAATCGCAGTCTGGTGGTGGCGTCATCCGGGTCCACGAGTCGCCGATGACGAGGAATGCGCCCCCACCGCGAGAACCCACATACGTCTCGTGCAGTTCCGGCGCGTGGACCACGCCCACGACGGGCGTGCCGCTCTCGTCGAGGACGCCGATGGAGATCGCCCAGTTCGGCTGCCCGTAGAAGTAGTTCACGGTGCCGTCGATCGGATCGATCACCCACGTGTACCCAGAACGCGATGGCCGGCTGCCGCCCTCCTCGCCGAGGACGCCGTCCTCCGGCCGACGGGCTGCGAGCTCGCGGAGGATGGCCGTTTCCGTGGCTCGATCGAGTTCGGTCACAAGGTCCAGATGCGTGGTTTTGAGATCCGTTGCAAGCGTGCGGGCATCATGCAGCTTCGGCTGTCCGTTGGATGGGATCGGCGCGACGGCGAGGGCGATCTCCAGCGCGATATCGCGGAGTTCGACGAGCGAGGTCATGGGGCTCCTGGGTGACGCGCCGACCAACCTGCTGGTGAAGACTTCGACGTACCGCCAGACTTTACCCTCGGAGGTAAACGGTGGCGTCACTGGAGTTCGTGCGAATATCTAACGATGGCATGCAGATCATCGTGCGCGACGAGCACGGCAAGGAATCCGCATTGCCGATGGATGATCGCATCGCCGCTGCAATGATTCCGCGCACGTCCCCCACCGCCGGTCCCGATGCACTGAGTCCGCGGGAGATCCAGTCGCGCATCCGCGCCGGCGCCGACGTCCGCACGCTTGCAGAGACCACCGGAACTTCGATTGATCGGATCATGGCGTTCGCCGTTCCGATTCTGCAGGAGCGTGCGCACATCGCGGTCCGTGCCCGAGGCACCCTCATCCGTCGCGCCTCCGGTGTGGGCACACTCGATGACATCGTCGTCGCACGCCTGCAGCCGCTCGGCGTCACGACCGCGGAAGCGCACTGGGATTCGCGCCGGCTCGACGACGGCCGCTGGGAGATCAAACTCACCTACGACACGAATGAGGGCGGCCGCACCGCAACCTGGTTGTTCGACAGCAAGGCGAACGTGATCTCGCCGAACGACGACGAAGCGCATTGGCTGCTCGGCGAGCCGCCGGCGGCTGCATCGCGTGTGCGCGACACCGTCACGAAGCCGACGATTCCGGTCTTCAACAAGACGGAGGAACCGCCGACTCCGGACAACGTCGTGTCGTTCACGAAGGCTCGTGAGGAACGGATCGTCGAAGCGGTGGAATCCGAGCCCGTCGTCGAAATCGATGACCCGGTCGACGACTTCACACCGGACGAATTGCCGTCGGATGACATCGTCGACGAGGAGCCGCCGGAGGATCCGTCGCCGAAGCCACGCAAGGGGCAGCGCAAATCGATTCCGTCGTGGGACGAGATCCTCTTCGGATCCCCGGGCAGCGACGACTGACTACTTGCCGAACGGCAGCGGATCGGGCGACATGTGTGCGGCCTGTGCCGTGCGCGACGTCACCCGCCGCATATGGTGCCGACGACAGAGCACCTCGTACGCGATGACCGCATCACTGTCGGTGTCCCCGACCACGACCTGTTCGCCCTCAACGGTCATCTGCCCACCGACGGTTCGCGCATTGTGCGTCGCAGGTTCGCCGCACCAGCAGAGCGCCTCCACCTGCAGTGTCTGGATGCGATCGGCCAACTCGACGAGGCGCATGGAACCGGGGAACAGCTTCGTCCGGAAGTCGGCGAGGATGCCGAACGCGAACACATCGATGTCCAGGTTGTCGACGACGAGCGCAAGCTGCTCGATCTGATCCACCGTGTAGAACTGTGCTTCATCACAGATGAGGAAGTCGATGCGCTCCCCCTGCGACAGCAAGGTCACGATCTCCCGATGAAAGTCGTAGTCGTCGGTGACCTCGATGGCCGGCAACTCGAGTCCGAGCCTCGACGACAGCACGCCCGTTCCGGCGCGATCCTGCTTCGTATACACGAGGCCACGGCGCCCGCGCGAGGAATGGTTGTGTTCCGTTTGGAGCGCCAGCGTGGACTTTCCGCTGTCCATCGTCCCGTAGTAGTAGATCAGGTCGGCCATGATCGGCAATCCTTGCACGCCGACGGTTTACGCCACGCCGTCGATGCGGAGTGCCGGAACCGAAAGTTCCGCACTCGTCAGCCCGCCGTGCAGTCCGCGCAGTCCGGATGGCCGCGGATCGACGATCTGCGAGGCCATGACCCAGTCCTCGTGCGCGACCGCCACGACGTCACCGATGCGTTCGGCGATGAACGGGTCCACCGGGCCGAAGACGCCGGCGGCGATCGCCTCGTCGCGGGACCACACCGTCGCCCGTGCTCCAAGCGATTGCTGCCACAGGGTCTGCACCTGCTCCGGAACCCGGGTGTAGATGTGCCGCATTCGCGGTTCCCCCGCGAGGATGTCGACGCCGGCTGCGAACGGTGCTTCGTCGACATTGATCCGGTGGTCGTCGGGGATCGTCACCATCCCGTGGTCGCTCGTGATGACGACCGCGCCGTCCGGTCCGACCGCAGTGCGCAGAGCCCCGACGAGGGCGTCGATCTCGCGCAGGTACTTCAACCACTTCGGCGAGTTCGCGCCATGGATGTGTCCAAGTTTGTCGAGTTTCGGCAGATACACGTAGTCGAGATGCGATGCGCGTCGTTCGACAACGATGGGATCGAACGTTTCGTGGTCGAACGCCGTGGCACCGGCGAGCAACGTGCGCGTCATCCCGGTGTCGGCGTACTGCGCAGGACCGTGTCGATGTGCAGTGATGCCGTGGAGCCGACGAAAGACGGTCGGTTCGGGTTGCACCGCCTCGGGCAGCGGATCGTCGTCCCAGTGCAGCGGACTCAGCACCGTTTCGAAATCGGGCAGGAAGAACGTGGCACCGACGAATCCGTGCTGACCCGGGGGCATCGCGAGGGTGAGCGTGGCGAGTCCGGCAGGCGTGGTCGTCGGGAAGGCCGCATCGATCGGCTCTTGTTCGCGAACGGCGGGGCCGAGGTTCGGAAGTTCGTCGAGGTGTGGAAGGAGTTGTTCCCAGCCCAGACCGTCGACGACGAGCACAACTGCCTGCGACATCGGTGCGAACTGCAGCGCGTTGTCGAAGGTGTGGTCACCGAGTGCATGCGCGACCGAGGGCAGCACTTCCGCGAGCGATCGAGTTCCGTAGCGCGGCATGTCAGCGGAGACGCGCAGCGGTGGCTTCGGAGAGCGCGGCTGCGAATTCGGCCGCCCGACGCACGACATCCGGACCGTCCGCTGCCTCGCTCACGCGCACCGTGAGGTCGTCGTGATGCAGGACCACGAGGCGAAGCTTTGGTGGAGTGTCAGGCACGCCACCGGGGCCGCTGGGAAAGTGGACGGCCTGAACTGGGCCATCAGAAGGGAACGCCTCGGTGATGCGCACCCGCAACTCGTCGTTCACTTTCGAGTTGGGTACGTTCT
>CAXBQV010000105.1:0-5387 GCA_963978265.1 uncultured bacterium
TCGCCGAGGATGGCGCTCGCGCTCGCCGTGAACCCGTGGCTCATCCTGTTCGGCGCCGTGCTCACCGAGCCGTCAGGTCGGCGGAACATGTCACTGCTCGTCCGGCCGCGATCCACTGACCTCGAGCCGGTGTATCAGAAACAGCGACTCGTCCCATTCGGTGAATTCCTTCCGATGCGCGACTTCCTCACCCGAGTCACGGATCGTGTCCAGTTCCTGCCAATCGACTTCCGTCCGGGAAACGATCCCGCAGACCTACGACTCTCAGGCTTCCGTTTCGGAATCGTCATCTGTTTCGAGATTGCGGACCAGCAGCTCGTCAGCAATGCGCTGGCTACAAGCCAAGACGC
Organism: uncultured bacterium; assembly: GCA_963978265.1. GTDB lineage: Bacteria > Actinomycetota > Actinomycetes > S36-B12 > UBA5976 > JAKALQ01. The sequence continues at coordinate 351 of CAXBQV010000105.1, forward strand.
ACTCATTGTTCAGACAAACAATGCAACCTATGCAGCAACCGGTCAATCGGAGCAACAGCTGCGGATTTCGCAGTTCAGGGCCCGCATGTTCAGAGTTCCCGTGTATGTCGTCTCAACAAACGGCCCCACTGCCATCATCGATGAGCAAGGGCGTGTCACTGATCGCATCGCTGAGGGAGATTCGGGCGTCATCTACGCATCGCTTCGTAGGAGCCGAACATGAAGATCGTCGTTTGCATCCCCACGTACAACGAACGTGAGAACCTGCCGCGCATCATCGACCGCCTGTTCGCCGCGAATCCGGAGGTGCACGCCCTCATCATCGATGATGGGTCACCCGACGGCACTGGTGCCCTCGCGGACGAACTCGCGAATCGCAATGCACGGATATCGGTCCTCCATCGCACAGAGAAGGCCGGACTGGGGGCCGCCTATCGCGCCGGGTTTGCTGAAGCAATCGCACGTGGCGCGGATGTGATCGTCGAAATGGATGCCGACGGCTCGCACGCCCCGGAACAACTTCCCGCGCTGCTCGCCGCCTTGCCCACAGCGGATCTCGTCCTCGGATCACGATGGGTGCGTGGGGGAGCGGTGCAGCATTGGCCGTTGCATCGGAAGCTGCTTTCGCGTGGGGGGAACCTGTACGCCCGCCTGGTTCTGCGCGTTCCGCTTCGTGACATCACCGGCGGCTACCGCGCCTTCAAAACGCAGACGCTGCAACGCATCGATTATGAGCGGGTTGCGAGTCAGGGATACGTGTTCCAAGTGGACATGGCATACCGAGTCCTTCGTTCGGGTATGCGAATCGTCGAAGTGCCGATCACGTTCGTGGAACGCGAGTTCGGACTGAGCAAGATGAGCCCACGGATCGTGCGCGAGGCGATGTGGCAGGTCACCGTTTGGGGATTGCGGTCGCTGTTCCGTCGATGATCAGACGATGTCGGGAACCTGGTTCCCCGCCTGCGCAATGCCTTCGCGAATGTCGACTTTGGAGAACAGCGCGCCGCCGACGATGAAGAAGACGAGCAGGCTGAGAATCGCCGGACGGTAGGAGCCGGTGAATTGGTGCACGAGCCCGAACACCAACGTGCCGAGCCACGACGTCCCGCGTTCGCATGCCTGATACAACGCGAAGTACTCGGCTTCGCGACTGCGGGGGACAAGTTGTGAGAACAGTGAGCGGGACAGCGCCTGGATACCGCCCAACACGACGCCGAACACAGCGGCAAGCGCGAGGAAGAAGATCACCTTGCCTTCGGGCAGGAAGTAGCCGACGGTCACCGCACACAGCCAGACGACGAGGCTCGTTCGAATCGCTTGCTTTGCGCCACGTCTCGCAGCCACCTTGCCGAACACCAGTGCGCCGACGAATCCAACGATCTGCACCAGCACGATGGTTGCGATGAGGATCGTTTCGCTGAATCCGAGTTGCTCTGCACCGTATACGGAGGCCGAGGAGATGACAGTTTGCACGCCATCGTTGTAGAAGAGATACGAAGCAAGAAACAGGCCCGTGTTCCGGTAAAGACGGAGATCGCGCAGGGTGCCATTGAGCTGCGTGAATGCACCGCGAACGAAATTCATGTCGGCAGTCGGCGGGAGACCCGTGGAGGGGCGGTCGATGATCCGTCGGTAGGGGATGAACGTCCAAGCGCCCCACCAGACGCCTGCTGACAGCAAACTGATCCGCACCGCCATCGCGGTGTCGAGTCCGAGCGCATCGGGCATGAGCACAATCGCCAAATTGAGGATGAGCAACAGGCCGCCGCCGACGTACCCGAACGCCCAGCCGCGCGAACTCACGCTGTCGCGGTCATTGGGAACCGCAATGTCGCACAGGATCGCGTCGTACACGACGAGCGATGCACCCAGCGAAAGGTTGCCGATAATGAGCAGCGCCACCCCCAGCTGCCAGTTGGTCCCCGACACGAAGAACATGCCCCCGGCTGCCGCAGCTCCGATCCACGCGAACCGGCCGAGCAGTTTGCGCTTGTCGCCACGACGGTCGGCGACTGCGCCGATGACCGGCAGCAGCACCGCAGAAAACAGGGTGGCGAAGGTGACGGCATAGAAGAACAGGGAGCCGGGCGCGACGGGGATACCGAGCACGCTCAGCGTCGAGGTGCAGGGGTCGTCGGTACAGCCCGCGGCATCCTTTGCGACCGAGGTGAGGTACGGCCCGAAGAGCACGGTGCCGGTGGTGGTGACGTAGCCGGAGTTCGCCCAGTCGTACCAGTACCAGGCACGTTGTTCCCGACTCGATCGCATGGCGGTGAGCGTAAGGGCCACGCCTGCCCAAAAGGAGACAATTGGCGAATGTCGATGTTCGGCGACCCGCTGCTTCGCACAGATGTGAGGTAACGCCGATAATCAACATTATGTCAGTTCGGGGAAATCCAGCATCCCCCATCCGCGTGACGGCGCTTCAGTGTTCCCAGCGGGCCGTGGAATTCCGGACAACCAATGACGTCGGGACCACCAGTCGTTGTACGTCGGTTGTCACATCTCCCAGCACGCGCGAGGCGATCTGCCAGGCCGCGAGTTCGCCGAGCGTGTCCACGGGCTGCGCCACGGTCGTGAGGTCCCAGGCAGAGGCCACCTCGTGGTCGTCAATGCCAACGATGCTGAGGTCCCCCGGTACTCGAAGGCCGTGCCTCCGGGCCGCCGCCATGACGCCATACGCCATCTCGTCGGATTGGGCGACGATCGCCGTCGGTGGATTCTGCATCTCGAACAGCCGTTCCACAGCAGCTTCGGCGCCGCGCGCCGTGAAATCGGCATGGACTTCCAGTGCCGGGTCCCAGACGATCCGGGCCTCTTCCAACGCCTTCAGGAAGCCCTTCCGCCGATCTGGTGACGCCGAGAACGCCCACGGCTCGAACGGACCTTCGGAGACGAGCCCGATGCGCTCATGCCCGAGTTCGAGCAGGTGCCGCGTCGCCGTCTGCCCTGCGGCGACGTCGTCGATCCGTACCTGTGACACCTTGTCGTGCGCCACGCCGATCATGACGAGCGGAATGCCCACTCGTTCAAGCGCGTCGATTTCGGTGTCGCTCACGGGCATGGACACGGCGACCGCACCATTGACGGCCAGGTCTTGCAGATGCTCCGCAAGCGCGCGGCGTCTCCCCTGACTGTCAACGGGACGAGAAACGACGAGGTCGATGCCGCGGTCATGCATGACGCGCTCTGCGCCTTCCAGCACGCGTGCGAAGTACCAGCGTCCGACGAATGGCACAATCAATGCCACGCGCGGACGAGTGGATTCGACTCTTGCGGCTGCATTTCGGACCGGCAGCACGTAGCCCATCTCGTTGGCAACGGCCACCACGTGTTCACGGGTTCGCTCAGAGATCGAGGGATGACTTCGAAGTGCGCGGGAAACAGTGGCGACTGACACCTCGGCCTTCGCTGCGACATCGCGAATGGTTACCGCCACTGCCACTCCCCTGCCCTCGCCAGTAGCCTAGAGGAATGCGCGTGACCGTGGTCGGGGAGGTCGTAGTCGATCGGTTCTTCCATGCCGACGGCTCGATCGTCGATGTCGCAGGTGGGTCATCGGCGAACACGGCAATCGCACTGCAGCGGTCCGGCATCGACACGGCGTTGCGTGCGCGATTCTCAGTGGACGACGCCGGTCGCGCCCTTCGGGCGCACAATGCAGCCGAAGGGCTAGACCTTGCAGCTTCGCCAGACGCATCCGAACCTGCATCAATCGTGGAAGTACGCCTCGCCGCGGACGGGCAACCGAGTTATGTGTTCCGACTCGCAGGCGCGGCAGATTGGCAGTGGACGGCTGCCGAACTCGGCGCTCCCCTGCCGCCAGATACGCGACTCGTGCATTTCGGCTCCATCGCGGCCGTGTGGCAGCCGGCTGCCGATCGGATGCGCGCGTGGGTGGAGCATCTCGATCCACGCCCACTCATCTCATTCGATCCGAACGCCCGCCCCGCAGCGGCAGGCAGCGTGGAAGACGCGCAACGCATGCGCGACGGCATTGAAACCTGGATTCGATGTGCCGACTTCGTGAAGGTGTCCGACGAGGATCTGCGATGGATCGCACCAGCGGTGTCGGAAGACGAACACGCGAAGACCTGGTCGTTGCGCACAGGCTTCGTTGTCATGACCCGCGGAGCGGACGGAGCGTCCGTGTTCGTCGGTGGCAAACATCGCTTCGACGTTGCCGGTGTCCCGACGACGGTTGTCGATACCGTCGGCGCAGGCGACACCTTCATGGCGTGGTTGATCCGCGGCGTGCTGCACGCCCTCGACACGCAATCCATTGACGCGCTTGCGCAGAACGACGACAAGATGCGCGAGATCATCCTGCTCGCAGCGAAGGCTGCAGCCGTCACCGTGTCACGGCGCGGCTGCAACCCGCCAACGTTGTCCGATCTGGAGCCTTACTCCGCGTAGGCCGACGGATCCGGGCAGAGACACACGAGATTGCGATCTCCGTAGGCACCGTCGATACGACCCACTGGAGGGAAGTACTTCATCGGGTTGGGACCTGTGGGATACGCGCCTTGTTCGCGGCTGTACTTGCGGTTCCACTCCCCCAGCAACACCTGCGCGGTGTGGGGCGCATGGTGCAACGGTGAGTCGTCGATCGCGATCCGGCCGTCGAGAACGTCCTGGATCTCCTTGCGGATGGCGATCATGGCGTCGATGAAGCGTTCGATCTCAGCGAGCGGCTCGCTCTCCGTCGGTTCGATCATGAGCGTGCCCGCCACCGGGAACGACATGGTCGGCGCGTGGAAACCGCAGTCCATGAGTCGCTTCGCGATGTCGTCCACAGTCACGCCGGAATCGTGGCTGATCGGTCGCACGTCGATGATGCACTCGTGTGCGACAAGACCGCTGTCTCCCTTGTAGAGCACCGGGAAGTGCTCCTCGAGGCGCTTCGCGATGTAGTTCGCGCTCACGATCGCGGCGGTGGTCGCCTTCCGCAGACCGGCTGCGCCCATCATGCCGATGTAGGCAAACGGGATCTGCAGGACGCCGGCACTGCCCCAGGGAGCACCGCTCACGGGCCCG
>CAXBQV010000106.1:0-5381 GCA_963978265.1 uncultured bacterium
CTTGCCCGGCTTCACGTGCTGGAACTCGACAACCTGCCACAAGCCGTTATCGAGGCTCAGGACCATGCCGTTCTTCAGATCGTTCGTGGTTGCCACTGGGGACCCTTTCGTCGTGACGGGGGCTCCCCCGCAAATCGGGAGGAGTTTACCGTGCGAACGGCTATGCGAATGCCGTCAGGAATGCAGGAGATCCGCCATGGCACGAATGGCCAATCGGTAGGAATTCACACCGAACCCGGCGATCGTCCCTTGTGCAACACCGCTGATAACCGATGTATGCCGGAACTCCTCGCGACTGAGTGGATTCGAGATGTGCACCTCGATGAGGGGTGCCGTGAGCTGCGCAGCAGCGTCCCGGATCGCGTACGAGTAGTGGGTGAAGGCCGCGGGATTGATGATCACGGGCGTGCGGGAGTCTGCCGCTTCATGCAACCATCCGATGATGGTGGCTTCGTCGTCGGTCTGCCGAACCTCAGCGTCGAAACCGTGGTGCGATGCCTCGGCAACGCAGATGGACGCCAATTCGTCGTAGGTCGTGCTGCCATAGACCTCAGGTTCGCGCTTGCCCAAACGCGCAAGGTTGGGACCGTTCAGAATCAGCAGCCGCATGCGCGAATGCTACCGACTCACTTCGCCATAGGCAGCAAGCAGCAGTGCCGGGTCAGGTCCTTCGAGCAGAGCGGGGCGGGCGATGTCCTCCAACACGATGAAGCGCAGCAGGCTGCCGCGCGCCTTCTTGTCGATGGCCATCGCCTCGAGCAACTGTGGCCACCGGTCACCGCGATAGGTCACAGGAAGCCCGACCGCGGTGAGCACGTCGCGATGTCGGTCAACCAGCGCATCACTGCAGCGACCGGCGAGCCGCGCCAGTTCGGCGACGAACATCATGCCGACGGCGATGGCCGCCCCGTGACGCCATTGGTAGCGCTCGGTGCGTTCGACAGCATGACCGAACGTGTGTCCGTAGTTCAGGATCTCCCGGCCGAGTCCACCTGCCTTGGCCTCCAGGAAGTCGTCGGCGACAACTTCGGCCTTCACGCGGATCGCCCGCTCGATGAGCTCTTGCAACAGCACATTGTGTGGATCGCTGATGCCGGCCGGGTCCGCCTCGACGATCTCGAGGATCTTCGGATCCGCGATGAAGCCCGTTTTCACGATCTCCGCCATGCCAGCGACGATGTCGTTCCGCGGCAGGGTGCCGAGTGCATTGAGATCGCACACGACGCGAGTCGGATGCCAGAACGAGCCGACCAGATTCTTGCCCTCCGGCGTATTGATGCCGGTCTTACCGCCGACCGCCGCATCAACCATGCCGAGCAGGGTGGTGGGCACGTGCACGACGCGTACACCCCGCAGCCACGTTGCAGCAACGAAACCACCGAGGTCGGTTGTGGCGCCACCACCGACCGTGACGATCGCGTCGGAGCGGGTGAAACCGGATTGCCCGAGCGCAGTCCAGCAATATGCGAGCACTTCCGCCGTCTTCGCGGCCTCAGCGTCGGGCGTTTCAATCGTGATCGTGAATCGCGCATCTGCCTTGAAGGCGTCCGCAATCGCACTCGCCGTGGGCGAAAGCGCCGCGGGGTGGATGATGGCGATGCGTTCGGCGCCTGGAAGCGCGTTTACCACGTCATCCAGCAGTGAACGCCCGACGACGACGTCGTAGGGACGGTCGACTGCAACGTTGAGTACATGGCGATCAGTCATGCACGGCCTCCAGCAGTGCGCAGATCTCGTGCACGATTTCGGACGGCTTCTTCTGATGGGTGGAGATCCGGTGTTTGGCCACCTCGATGTACAAGGGCGAGCGTTCCTGCAGCAGTTCCATCAGACGACCGCGCACGTTGCCGAGAAGGACGGGCCGGGAAGTGGCGAGGCCAACGCGATCCGCGGCATCGGCAAGCGTGACCTCGAGCCACACCACGTTCTGATCGACGAGGAGTGCCCGGTTGGTGTCGCGGAGAACGACGCCTCCCCCAAGCGACAGCACACCGTCGCACTCTTCGAGTGCAGTCCGAAGCGCATCGGTTTCCCGATCGCGGAACCCGGATTCGCCCTCATCGACGAAGATGTCACTGATGGTTCGTCCGGTGGCTGCTTCGATATCGGCATCGGTGTCCCGAAACGCAACGTTGAGCGAGCGTGCCAAAGCTCGTCCGACGGTCGTCTTGCCCGAGCCCGGTGCACCGACGAGAACCACTTTGGGACTCACGTGATTCGCAGTTCACGTTTGAAGGATTCGATGTTCCGGCGGGTCTCCTCGACACTGTCGCCGCCGAACTTCTCCAACACCGCATCAGCGACGACAAGCGCAACCATCGCCTCTGCGATTACGGACAACGCTGGTACCGCACACGCATCGCTGCGCTGATTGAACGCGGTGCTCGGTTCTCCCGTGGCAGTGTCGACGGTCCGCAGCGCACGCGGAATCGTTGAGATCGGCTTCATCGCGGCACGCACCCGCACGTGCTCACCGGTTGACATGCCGCCTTCGGTTCCGCCGCTACGACCGCTGATGCGGCGGATTCCGTGTTCCGTGGGAACCATTTCGTCGTGAGCGAGCGAGCCGCGAATGGCGGCGAGCGCGAATCCGTCGCCCACTTCGACGCCCTTCACCTCCTGGATGCCCATGAGTGCGGCTGCGAGCCGCGAATCGAGTCGTCGATCCCAATGCACGTGCGAACCCAGGCCGACCGGCACGCCACGGACAACGACTTCGACGATGCCGCCGAGCGTGTCCCCGTCCTTGTGCGCCGCATCGATTTCGGCCACCATCTCGGCAGAAGCGGCCGGGTTCGCGCATCGGACGGGGTCAGCATCCAGCAGGTCATTGCGCAACCCGTCAAGGTCGATATCGTCAACGGCGACCGACCCGATGCGGACAACGTGGCTGAGCACGTCGATGCCTGCGACTGACCGCAGGAATGATTTCGCTACCTCGCCGAGTGCAACACGAGTTGCGGTTTCGCGAGCGGAAGCGCGTTCGAGCACGGGTCGGGCGTCGTCGAAGCCGTATTTCTGCATGCCTGCGAGGTCTGCGTGGCCGGGTCGGGGCGTGGTGAGCGCCGCGTTGCGGGCCTGTCCTTCAAGCACGGCCGGGTCGACCGGATCCGGGGACATGACCGATTCCCAGCGGGGCCATTCGGAGTTTTCGATGGTGAGCGCAACCGGGCCGCCCATGGTGAGGCCGTGTCTGACTCCTCCGAGGAGATGCACGATGTCCTGTTCGAACTTCTGACGCGCCCCGCGACCGTGGCCGAGACGCCGACGGGCGAGCGCAGCACCGACGCTGTCGGTAGTGACCGGAACTCCGGCCGGAACGCCGTCGATCACACCCACGAGGGCAGGGCCGTGCGATTCCCCTGCGGTCAGCCAGCGCAACATAACGACAATCCTCTCATGCCCTCAGTCTCGGGCAGCCGCGTACATGGCCTCCACGATGCGTGACCGTTCATGCCGACCGGCACCGGTCATGAGCAGGACCTGTTCAGCGGCCTGATGGATGAGCAGGTCGACCCCGCCCAGAACCGGTCCGTTCGCGTCACGCCAACGCCTCGCATACGGCGTCGGCCACGGCGCATAGATGACGTCGAACAGGGTTCGCGGATGGGGCGGCAGGGCACGATCGTCCGTCGCCCCGGAAGTTGTGGTCGAAATCGTGAGTTCGACGTCGAGCGGCGCAACATCCCATGCGTGCATGGTGGCGGTCCCACCGATGCTCGCAAACCAAGAGCCGAAGGATGCCAATGCCTCGGCTCGACGGCCGACGACGTGGAACTCGCGTACGCCGTCTTGCAGCATCGCCACGGCAGCGGATCTCGCCGTCGCCCCGGTCCCGATAATGCAAACCGAAGCGGCCGTTTGCATACCGTGATAGCGGAGGGCCTCGATGAATCCGATGACATCAGTATTGAAGCCGTGCCATTGACCGTCGAAAACGAGTGTGTTGCATGCCGCTGTTGCATACGAGGAGGCATCCTTCGTCTCCGCGACGCGGAAGGCCTCATCCTTCAATGGCATCGTGAGCGAGAGTCCCTTGTACTCCCCGGCATGCGCACGCATGAACCCGGGAAGTTCACCCGCCTGAACCTCGTGCCGCTCGTACACCCAGGGAAGTCCGAGTGCTGCATATGCAGCCTGATGCAGCAATGGAGACTTGCTGTGTTCGATCGGCGAACCAAGGACGGCGGCCTTCATGCGATGGCCCGCTTGAACTTCGCCTTCAATTTCAGGAAATCCTCATAGGTCACCGCGAATTCGGTCACCTTGTTCTTCGGATCAGTGGTGACGAAGTACAGCCAGTCACCGCGCACCGGCGACAGTGCTGCCTCGATGGCCGCAGCGCCGGGGTTGTTGATCGGGGTGGGCGGCAACCCTGTACGCGTGTAGGTGTTGTACGGGCCGTCCTTCTGCAGCTGTTGGTTCGTCAACTGCAAGAAGTCTGCACCCATGCCGTAGTTCACCGTGCTGTCGAGTTGGAGCGGCATGTTCTTCGCAAGTCGATTGAGAATGACTCTCGCCACCTTCGCGTAATCCTTGGGTGCCGCTTCCCCTTCGAGGAGCGACGCAAGCGTCATCACGTCATGGACCGTCATTTGCTGTGCACGGGCACGCCGTTCCAGCTCGAGTTCAGCAGCGGCTTGTCGAAAGCGGGCGATCATCTGTTTCGCGATGTCCTCCGCGGTTGCGCTTCGCTTGATGCCGTATGTGGCAGGGAAGAGGTATCCCTCCGGAGTCCCGTCGGCGCTCGCCGGCAGTTCAGCCGACTTGAAGACCTGCTGGACGCTGTCGGCATCGAGTGCGAACTTCTCGGCGATGAGTGCATAGATCTCAGCCGCACGAGTACCTTCCGGCACAACGAGCTTGACCTCATCGCGGGCCTCCGGGCTCAACAGCAGCTTGATTGCCGTTGCGGCCGGAATGTGCGTGGCAACTTTGTAGTCACCGGGCGTGATGTATCGCGATTCGGGATTCGCTTCGCTCGCCTGCACGAAGGCATCGACGCTCGCAATGACGCCCGCGTCTTTCAGTGCTCGCCCGATCGCGCTGAGGGTGTCGCCCGCATTGACAGTGACCGCAACCTCGGGTCCTTGGGTTTCTGGTTCGAAGTCGGCGGGGCCGCCGAAGCTTCGGAACACGACGAACGCGAGCACGCTGAGCAGGCCGGCGAATGCTGCAAGCAGCTTCCACACCGGGATCCGATGCGCCGGGCCGTCACCCATCGCGAATCCGAATTGGCTCACAGCGACTCCCCTGCCGGTTGCCCGGTCCTTCGTTCGGATTCGAGGGCGAACTCCAGGATGCCGGCTGCGGCCAAGGCATCGATGTGGGCACGCGCCGACTTCGCTGAATGTCCGGCCTCGCGAAGTTGCCGGTGTGCC
>CAXBQV010000107.1:0-5246 GCA_963978265.1 uncultured bacterium
GCACGGGGACACCGTCGTTGAGAAGCAGAAGGCCACCGCGCCGAAGAAGAAGGCACCGCGCCGCAGCGAATCCGTTGCAGCGGGCCCGACGCACGCACACGCAAAGGCTTCGAAGTCGACGGCACGCAACACCGTGTCGACGACCAAGGCCAACACCCGCGAGAAGAAGGGCTGATCGCGCATGGGTCAGAAAATCAACCCGCACGGCTTCCGCCTCGGTATCACCACTGACTTCTCGTCACGCTGGTTCGCCGATTCGACGAAGACCGGTCAGCGCTACCGCGACTACGTGTCGGAGGACGTTGCGATCCGTCGCAAGCTCACCGACGGCATGGAACGTGCCGGCATCGCGAAGGTGGAGATCGAGCGCACCCGTGATCGTGTTCGCATCGACATCCACACCGCTCGCCCGGGCATCGTCATCGGTCGTCGTGGCCAGGAAGCCGACAAGCTCCGCCAGGATCTCGAAGCACTCACTGGCAAGCAGGTGCAGCTCAACATCCTCGAGGTGAAGAACCCGGAGACCGAAGCGCAGCTCGTTGCTCAGGGTGTCGCCGAACAGCTCGCGAGCCGCGTTTCCTTCCGCCGCGCAATGCGCAAGTCGATGCAGTCCGCGATGAAGGCTGGTGCCAAGGGCATTCGTATCCAGGTGTCGGGCCGTCTCGGTGGCGCCGAAATGTCGCGTACTGAGTTCTACCGTGAAGGCCGAGTGCCGCTGCACACGCTGCGCGCGGACATCGACTACGGCTTCTACGAGGCGAAGACCACATTCGGCCGCATCGGCGTGAAGGTGTGGATCTACAAGGGCGATGCCCTCGGTACCCGTGCCGAGCGTGAAGCAGCTGCTGCTGCGGCGCGCATGGCCGGTCCGCGTCGCGATGCCCGTGGCGGCGATCGCCGTGGCGGTCGTCGTCGTGAAGAGGGTGCTGCAACCGCAGCGTCAACCGCAACCGCTGTGATCGAAGAAGCACCGGTTGCAGAAAGCACCGAGGCGTAATCATGTTGATGCCACGTCGCGTTAAGCATCGCAAGCAGCACAAGCCGGGCCGCGCAGGTATTGCCAGCGGTGGTACCCAAGTGAACTTCGGTGATTACGGTCTGCAGGCACTCGAGCCGGCATACGTGACCAACCGTCAAATCGAAGCTGCTCGTATCGCCATGACCCGTCACCTCCGTCGTGGCGGCAAGGTCTGGATCAACATCTACCCGGACCGTCCGCTGACGAAGAAGCCGGCCGAAACCCGCATGGGCTCAGGCAAGGGCTCACCGGAATGGTGGGTGGCAAACGTCAAGCCGGGTCGCGTGATGTTCGAACTCACGTTCCCCACCGAAAAGACCGCAATCGAGGCGCTCACCCGCGCAGCACACAAGCTGCCGATGAAGTGCCGCATCATCCGTCGCGAGGAGTTGGGCTAAATGGCAGAACTGACGACTGTCGAGTTGCGCAATCTCTCCGACGAGGAACTCGTCGCGAAGTTGCGCGAATCGAAGGAAGAGCTCTTCAACCTTCGCTTCCAGGGCGCTACCGGCCAGCTCGAAAGCCACGGCCGCCTGCGCACTGTTCGCAAGGACATCGCACGCATCTACACGATCATGCGCGAGCGCGAGCTCGGCATCACCCCTGTGGGTGCGGCATGAGCAACACGAAGGACGCCATGAGCGCAGAATCACGCGGTGAGCGCAAGGTCCGCGAGGGCATCATCACCAGCAACAAGATGAACAAGACCGTTGTCGTCTCGGTGGAGGACAAGTACCGCCATCCGGTGTACGGCAAGATCGTGAACCGTCGCGCGAAGCTCACGGCCCACGATGAGAACAACACCTGTGGTGTTGGCGACCGTGTCCTGGTTATGGAAACTCGTCCGCTGTCGGCAACCAAGCGCTGGCGCGTCGTCGAGATCCTCGAAAAGGCGAAGTGACGGGTAGAGAAGCATGATTCAGCAGGAATCGCGACTCCGCGTCGCCGACAACACGGGTGCAAAGGAACTCCTCTGCATCCGCGTGCTCGGCGGTTCGGCTCGTCGCTACGCAGGCATCGGCGACATCATCGTCGCCACCGTCAAGGACGCAATCCCTGGCGGCAACGTGAAGAAGGGCGACGTCGTCAAGGCAGTCGTCGTTCGCACGGTCAAGCAGCGTCGTCGTGCGGATGGCTCGTACATCCGTTTCGACGAGAACGCAGCAGTCATCCTCAAGGCTGATGGCGAACCGCGCGGCACTCGCATCTTCGGCCCGGTCGGTCGTGAACTCCGCGAGAAGAAGTTCATGAAGATCGTCTCGCTCGCACCGGAAGTGATCTAGTCATGGCAAAGATTCGCAAGGGCGACAAGGTCCTGGTCATCGCCGGCAAGGACCGCGGCGCCGAGGGAAAGGTGCTGCAGGTCATCACCGAACGTGACATGGTCGTCGTCGAAGGTGTGAACCGTGCGATCAAGCACACGAAGGTGACGGACACCCAGCGTGGCGGTACCCAGGGCGGCATCGTGCACCAGGAAGCTCCGATCCACGTCTCGAACGTGCAGTTGATCGGCGACGACGGCCGGGCAACCCGCGTCGGCTCCCGTAAGGAACAGGTCGAGAAGCGTCGTACCGACGGATCGACCTACAAGGCAGAGCGCAACGTTCGTATCGAACGTCGTTCGGGCAAGGACATCTGATGGCTGCGACCACTACCGAACCGCGTCTGAAGACTCGCTACAAGGCAGAGATCGTTCCCGCGCTGAACACGGAATTCGGTTTCAGCAACATCATGCAGACCCCTCGCGTCGTCAAGGTGGTCGTCAACATGGGTGTCGGCGAAGCAGCGAAGGACTCGAAGCTCATCGAAGGTGCGATCCGCGATCTGATGGCGATCACCGGTCAGCGTCCGTCGGTCACGAAGGCCCGCAAGTCCATCGCGCAGTTCAAGCTGCGGGAGGGCATGCCCATCGGTGCACATGTGACGCTCCGCGGCGATCGCATGTGGGAGTTCCTCGACCGTCTGCTCACGGTTGCGCTGCCGCGTATCCGCGACTTCCGCGGCCTCAACGGCAAGCAGTTCGACGGCAAGGGCAACTACACCTTCGGCCTCACTGAGCAGTCGATGTTCCACGAGATCGATCAGGACTCGATCGATCGCGTGCGTGGCATGGACATCACCGTTGTCACCACTGCAACCAACGACGCAGAGGGTCGCGCGCTGCTCAAGCAGCTCGGCTTCCCCTTCAAGGAGAACTGATATGGCCAAGACGTCGCTCAAGATCAAGGCTTCGCGTAAGCCGAAGTTTGCAGTGCGTGCCTACACGCGCTGCCAGCGTTGCGGCCGTCCGCACTCCGTGTACCGCAAGTTCGGCCTCTGCCGTGTCTGCCTTCGCGAGATGGCGCACCGCGGCGAACTGCCGGGCGTCACAAAGAGCTCCTGGTAAACCAACTACGACGAAGGTCCGCTGAGCGGAAACCACGCCGAGAAAGAATCAACCCTCATGACAATGACTGATCCGATCGCAGACATGCTCACGCGTCTGCGCAACGCGAATTCGGCGTACCACGACGAAGTCGTGATGCCGTACTCGAAGATGAAGGCCGGCATCGCCGAGATCCTGAAGTCCGAGGGTTACATCGCATCCTGGAAGGAAGCGGAAGCCGAGGTCGGCAAGAGCCTCGTGCTCTCGCTGAAGTACGGCCCGTCGCGCGAACGTTCGATCGCCGGAGTGCGCCGCGTCAGCAAGCCGGGTCTTCGCGTGTACGCGAAGTCGACGGCGCTCCCCAAGGTGCTGGGCGGTCTCGGTATCGCCATCATCTCGACATCAACCGGTTTGCTCACTGACAAGCAGGCCGCCAAGAAGGGCGTAGGCGGAGAAGTTCTCGCCTACGTCTGGTAAGCGGAGGTTGTCATGTCGCGTATTGGTCGTATGCCGATCGTCGTTCCGTCGGGCGTGAACGTTGACATTGCTGGACAGCAGGTCACGGTGAAGGGTCCGAAGGGCGAACTTTCGCGCGAAATCACCTCGCCGATCACCATCGCCAAGGCCGACGACGGCACGCTTGCCGTTTCGCGCCCGAACGACGAGCGCCTGTCGCGTGCATTGCACGGTCTGTCGCGCACGTTGGTGAACAACATGATCATCGGTGTCACCCAGGGCTACGAGAAGAAGATGGAACTCTCGGGCACCGGCTACCGCGTCGCACTCAAGGGTTCAGACCTCGAGTTCGCGCTCGGTTACAGCCACCCGATCACGGTCACACCGCCCGCCGGCATCAAGTTCGCCGTCGAATCGCCGACGAAGTTCTCGGTATCCGGTATCGACAAGCAGCTCGTCGGTGAGGTCGCCGCGAAGATCCGCAAGCTTCGCAAGACGGACCCGTACAAGGCCAAGGGTGTCAAGTACGAAGGCGAAGTCATCCGTCGCAAGGCCGGTAAGGCAGGTAAGAAGTAATGTCACTTACGCGTTTCGGCAAGCACAAGGATGCGAAGGCTGTTTCCAAGCGCCGTCGTCACATCCGTATCCGCAAGAAGATTTCGGGCACGGCAGCAACGCCGCGTCTCGTTGTAACCCGTTCGACTCGCCACGTATTCGTGCAGATCGTCGACGACGTGGCCGGCAAGACGCTCGCGTCCGCCAGCACCTTCGAAGAAGCGATGCGCAAGGAAAAGGGCGACAAGACTGCCAAGGCCCGCAAGGCCGGTTCGCTGCTCGCGCAGCGCGCCAAGGCGGCAGGCGTTGAGTCCGTGGTCTTCGATCGCGGCGGTTCCAAGTACACCGGTCGCGTTGCGGCCCTGGCGGAAGGCGCCCGCGAGGGCGGCCTGGCCTTCTGAGAGCAGGAGAAGAAATGGCTGCAGCAGCAGGTCAGCAGAATCGTCGCGGCGGTAACGCAGCGGGCGGCGATCGTCCGGAGCGCGGCGAACGCCGCGGCCGTCGCGAGGATCGCGGCGCCCAGGCACCGGCCGAGAAGTCGCAATTCATCGAGCGCGTGGTCTTCATCAACCGCGTCGCCAAGGTCGTGAAGGGTGGTCGTCGCTTCAGCTTCACTGCGCTCGTAGTGGTTGGCGACGGCGACGGCACCGTGGGCGTCGGTTACGGCAAGGCCAAGGAAGTTCCGGCCGCGATTGCCAAGGCTGTCGAGGAAGCGAAGAAGGAATTCTTCAAGGTTCCGCGGATCCAAGGCACCATCCCGCATCCGGTGACCGGTGAAGCGGCCGCTGGTGTCGTGATGCTCCGTCCGGCATCAGCTGGTACCGGCGTGATCGCCGGTGGTCCGGTGCGTGC
>CAXBQV010000108.1:0-4801 GCA_963978265.1 uncultured bacterium
GTACTGGATCGGACCCGCGAGCGGAAGTTCAGGGCGTGCCGCAGCAACGATGTCGGTGGCGGCACGGACCTTGTCGACGTCGGTTCCGGTGCCGGACGTGCCGGTTGAGTAGGAGAGCATCGCCACCTTCGGATCGATGCCGAAGGCAACCGCAGTGTCGACCGTCGACTGCGCGATCTGGGCGAGCTGCTCGACGGTGGGATCGACGGTGATGGCGCAGTCCGCGAACGCAAGTACTTCGTCGGGCATGCACATGAGGAAGGCACTCGACACGAGTGATGTGCCCGGCACGGTCTTGATGATCTCGAGTGCCGGACGAACCGTCTCGGCGGTGGTGTGTGCGGCACCGGACACCATGCCGTCGGCGAGCCCGGAGTACACGAGCATCGTTCCGAAGTAGTTGGCGTCTTCCATCCGGTCGTGTGCCGTCTTGGCCGACACGCCCTTGTGCGCGCGGAGCTCCGCGTACGTGTCGGCGAACTGCTCGAAGAGTGGCGAGTTCTTGGGATCGATGATGCGTGCGTTCGAAAGATCGATGCCGAGGCGTTCCGCTCGGGTGTGCACTTCGTCGGGATCGCCGAGCAGGATGAGTTCGCACATATCGACCTGCAGGATTTCCTCGGCTGCGCGCAGGATGCGATCGTCATTGCTCTCGGGCAACACGATTCGCTGCTTGTTGCTTCGTGCACGTCCGATGAGCGACGACTGGAACATCAATGGTGTGATCGCCGTCGCACGTGCGAGCCGAATCCGGTCGAGCAGCACACCTTCGTCGACCTGTGCGGCGAACTCGCCCAAGGCAGCCGCGATCTTGCGTCGGCTGCCGGGGTGGATGTCACCGTGCAGCTGGTCGAGCAAGTGCAAGGTGTCGTACGTGTTCGGCTCAACCGCGATCGTCGGCACCTTTGCGGACTGGAGCAGTTTCATGGTGAGCGGATCGGGGAGTTCGTTGCAGGTGAGCACGAGCCCTGAGACCGATGGCCAGTCCGGCGTGTTCGCAACTGCCGCTGCCGCCACGAGCAGGTCGGACCGATCACCGGAGCAGACGAGCAGTGCGCCGGGCACGAGTGTGCCCAGTACGCGTGGCACGTGGCTGGAACCTGCAACGTAGCGTTCGACTTCGCGCTGCATTTCCTCGCCACTGCCGACGAGTACGCGACCGTTGATGCCCTTGGCGACTTCCTCGACGGTGAGTGCCGCGAGCACCGGCAGATCGCGGAGCACGAACAGTGGCTCCTCCTCGGTTTCCGCGCGTTCCTTCAATTGGCGGCCGATCTCATCCGCGTTGCGCGGATCGACCCGGTTCACAACCGTGGCGATGAGCGCGCAGTCATGCTCCTCGAGCACGTGCCGTGTGTGCCCGGTCGCGGCGATGATCTCGTCGACGTTCTTCTGCCACCCGTTGACGATCGACAGCACAGGCGCGCCGAGGTTCGCGGCGAGTTCTGCATTGAGTTCCAATTCGGTTCCGGCGGCGGGACCGAGATAGTCGGTGCCGATGACCACCATGAACTCGTACTTGGATTTCAGTGCAGCGAAGGCATCGACGGCACGCTCGATGACCTTCTCGGGCTGCCCCGATTCGAAATACGTCGCAGCCTCCGCAATCGTCATGCAGTAGGTGTCCTCGGGCCGCTGGTCGATGTCATAGCGGTTGCGCAGGAGATCGAGCATCGCATCGCTGCCGTCGGCGTTGAGGATGATCGGACGGAAGAGGCCGATGTGCGCGACATTCCGCGTGAGCATGTCCATGACGCCCAGCGCCACTGCGGTTTTCCCCGCGTGTGCCTGGGCGGACGTGATGTACAGGCTGCTGGACACGCGTGCTCCGTTCGGCGATGCCTAGCCTAACGAAGTCAGCGACCGCGCTTCTTGGCGCCCTTCTTCGCGGCCTTCTTGTCGGCGGCCTTCCAACGCGGCTTGTCCGTGCGCTTGCGATTCGTCGAACTCTTGGCCGAACGCTCCGTTGACGGTCGTGCAGGTCGTTCGTCCTGTCGCTTCTGGCGCGGCTGAGCGTCGGTGCGTTCATCGCGTCGCGGCCGCTCCGAACCGGTGGAGCGGCGGTCGCGATCGAACGCGGGTCGATCGGTGTCGCGTCGCGGACGGTCGTCGTAGCGCGAATCGCGTCGCGGACGGTCGTCGTACCGGGATTCGTATCGGGGACGGTCGTCGTAGCGCGCATCCCGGCGCGGACGGTCGTCGTACCGGGATTCGTATCGGGGACGCTCGTCGTAACGTGATTCGCGTCGCGGACGATCATCGTCACGTCGCGAGGAGTAGTGACGACGTTCGCCGCGTGCGTCTGCCCGATCCCGCTTCGGGGCGAAGCGATGATCGTCGACGCGTGCGGTGCGGGGGCGGGCCTCGCGCCGTTCCGCGAACGACAGATCGTCATCATGATGCACGGTGGCACGGCGTACGCGTTGCTCCTCTTTGAGATGCACGATGCGCTTGCGCGGCACGTACTCCTCGCGAGCACCGGTCACGTCTGAGATGTAGTCATCGCCCACGTGCACGCGCTTGTCGATTGCCTCGACCCCGGCCTGACGCAACATGTTCTCCGAACTCCGGACCTGACGGGTGGTGGAGATGAGGACGACGGTGCCTTCGTTGCCGGCACGTGCGGTACGACCCGCGCGGTGCAGGTAGTCCTTGGGATCGCGCGGCGGATCGATCTGCAGGACGAGGTCGACGTCGTCGACGTGGATGCCGCGTGCAGCGACATCGGTTGCGATGAGGAGGTCGACCTTGCCTTCCTTGAAGTTGGTGATCGCTTTTGCGCGGGCAGCCTGGGACTTGCCGCCGTGCAACGCCTCGACGCGGATGCCGAGATCGGAGAATTCATCCGCCCACTGCTCGACCCCAAGTTGTGTCCGTGCGAAGCAGATAGTGCGGCCGTCGCGTTTGGCGATGTTGTGCACGATCTCCGGCTTTTCGCGCGCGTCCACGACGAACAGGTGATGGGTCATCGTCGACACCGAAGCGGTCTCCGGATCAGTGGCATGCTCCACCGGGTCACGCAAGTACGTCTTCACGAGTTGGTCGATGCCGCGGTCGAGCGTCGCCGAGAACAGCAGCCGCTGCCCATTCGGTGCGACGAGATCCATGAGTTCCTTGACCTCGTCCATGAAGCCCATGTCGGCCATCTGGTCGGCTTCGTCGAGCACGGCGATCGAAACTTCGGAGAGATCCACCGAACGCTGGTTCACCAGATCGATGAGCCGACCCGGCGTGGCGACAACGATGTCTGCGCCTCGTTGGAAGCCCTCGATCTGCCGTTGGTACGACGCGCCACCGATGACGAGTTGCATCGTCAGCTTCGCCTGATGTGCGAGCGGTGTCAGTGCATCGCGCACCTGCATGGCGAGTTCACGGGTTGGCACGAGCACCATGGCCCGCGGGAACTTCGGGCGTGACTTCGCGCCCATGAGTCGGGTCAGCATCGGCAGACCGAATGCGAGCGTCTTGCCACTGCCGGTTCGACCACGTCCGAGCACATCGCGTCCTGCGAGTGCGTCGGGGATTGTGGCGGCCTGGATCGGGAACGGCTGGGTGATCTCGAGATTCGCGAGGACGACGGTCAGCGGCTGGGGGAGACCCAGTTCGGCGAACGCAGGCGCGTCGAGGGTGAAATCGAGTTCGGGCACACGCTCTTCGCGCGGCTTCGACGGCCGTCGTCGATCATTGCGGTAATGATCGTTCGAACGGCGCGCAGCAAAATGACGGCCTTGGGCCATGGGGAATCAACAACTCTCGACGGGGACAGCGGACAGTCGCGCGTCGAGCGATATCGGATACGTTCAACGGGCTACCCGACGAACGGGTGATCCAAGTCTACCGTTGATTTCCGAGGCCTCACGCCACGGCGAAGGATCGCTTCGAAAGCCCCAGCCAGAAGCCTTCGATCGTCGAATCGACCGCTTCATCCGCCTTCGTGGCCGCACCGAGCGTGACGTACATGGGTGCGAGGTGCTCGACCGTCGGATGCGCGTATCGGAGTGCCGGGGCGGTTTCACGGAAGTTCAGCAAGGTGTCGACGTCGCCACGCTGCAGTGCGCGGTTCGCCCAATCGTCGAATTCGGCAGACCACGATGGCGCGTCCTGATACAGACCAGCACCCCAATTGAGGAATGGCAGTCCGTGCGTCAGGAAGCCGGAGCCGATGACGAGCACACCGTTGTCGCGCAACGTCTGCAGGCGTTGTCCGATCCGGTACAGCCGCTCGGGTTCGAGCGAGGGCATGGAAATCTGCAGCACGGGAATGTCGGCGTCGGGATACATGACCGAGAGCGGGATATATGCGCCGTGGTCGAGACCACGGTTCGGCTGGTCGACGACGGATTCGATGTCGCTCACGAGTGCGCGAACATCCGCGGCGAGATCGGGTGCACCCGGCGCGGCGTACTGCTGTTCGTAGAAGCGTTGCGGGAACCCGTAGAAGTCGTAGACGAGCGGCACCCGATGCGTGGAGCTGATCGCGAGTGGCGCGCTCTGCCAGTGGGCGGAGACGATGAGGATGCGCTCGGGCCGCGGGAGGGTGCGCGCCCACGCGCCGAGCTCGGCGACCCACACCTCGTCGTCGAGGAGCATGGGCGCGCCGTGGCCCAGGTAGAGCGTCGGCATCCGTTCCGTGGTGGCGGTCACGAGGAGGGGAACCGCCCCGAGGCCCGTTCCATTCCCGGGCCCCGGTCGGGTAGCGTCCGCCCATGCCCGACCGCGGCCTCGCGTTCGTGAACGGCGTCGTCCACACCGTGGATGACGCCCTGCCCCGCGCCGAGGCGATCGCCGTGCGGGACGGGCG
>CAXBQV010000109.1:0-4714 GCA_963978265.1 uncultured bacterium
CATCGCTGATCGTGGTGAACAGCGTGTTCTTGCAGTGGAAGCAGCGGTCGGCGTCGTTACGACGGTACTCGGCGAGTTCGAGCTCGTTCGTCACGACCTCGATCAATTCGACGCCGATATGTGATGCGACGCGACGTGCGATCTCGCGTTCACGCGTTGCCAGCGATGGTGAAACACCGAGGAGTGCGATGACCCGTTCGCGGCCCAACGCGTGGGCTGCGATTGCGAGGAGAACTGCCGAATCGACACCGCCGGAGAAGGCGACCCCGAGCTTCTCGATTCCGCGCAACTTCAGCGCAACTGCATCAAGCAGTTGCGCATCCGCTGCATCGAGCTGCAGTTGTTGCATTACGCATTGACCTCACTGCGATCTTCTGACCACAGCGTATGGAAATGGCCGGGCATATCGACACGTTCGTAGGTGTGCGCGCCGAAGAAGTCGCGCATGCCCTGGATCATGCTCGTCGATCCCTTCGGCTGACGGATCGTATCGACGTACGTCAGTGCGCTGGAGAGACCCGGTGCCGGGATTCCCGCACTGACGGTGAGTGCGATGATCCGGCGCCAGGCCGGCTGTGCTTCGTTGATGCGCGGTGCGATACCGGGCGCGACGAGCAGGCTGGGCACGTCGATCGCTGCCTCGAAGGCATCGCGGATGTCGGTGAGCAGGTTCGCACGGATGATGCAGCCCGCACGCCAGACCGAGATGGCGCGTACCGGATCGATGTTCCAGTTGTATTCGGCGGATGCCTTTGCGATCAGGCTCATGCCTTCGGCGTATGCAACCACTTTCGACGCCCACAGGGCGGTTTCGAGGTCGTCGATCAACTGCTGACGATCGACTTTCGGGACCGAGGGACCCGTGATGGCCTGTTGTGCTGCGGCGCGGATGTCGTCCTGACCCGAGAGAGCGCGCGCTGCGACTGCAGTGGCGATCGTGGTGACGGGTGATCCGACTTCGAGGGCGGTCTCGACCGTCCATCGGCCGGTGCCCTTCTGACCGGCGCGGTCCTTCACGATGTCGAGGAATGCCTTGCCGGTCTTCGCGTCGACCTGTGCGAGCACTTCGGTCGCGACTTCCGTGAGGTAGGACTTCAGACGACCGTTGTTCCACCGGGTGAAGACGTCCCCGATCTCCTGCGGTGACAGTCCGCCGATATTGCGCAGGATGTCGTAGGTCTCGGCGATGAACTGCATGTCCGCGTACTCGATGCCGTTGTGCACCATCTTCACGAAATGACCGGCGCCATCGGGACCCATCCAGGCGCAGCAGGTTTCGCCGTCGATCTTGGCGGCGATCGCCTCCAGGTACGGACCGACGACCTTGTAGCCGGCTTCGTCGCCGCCGGGCATGATCGACGGGCCCTTGAGTGCACCCTCCTCGCCGCCCGAGATGCCAACCCCGAAGAAGCGAATTCCGGTCGGCCGGATCGCCTCCTCACGTCGGCGTGTATCTCCGTAGTACGAGTTGCCACCGTCGACGAGCACGTCCTCCGGCGAAAGCAGCGGCAGGATCTCGTCGATCACTGCGTCGGTTGCAGCACCGGCAGGAACCATCATGACGACCCGACGCGGAACGCTGAGCGACCGCACGAAGTCCTCGATGAAGTGGCTGGCGGTGAGCGTGCCTTCCGAGCCGTGCTTCGCCATGAACTCCTCGGTCTTGGCGGTATGGCGGTTGTACACGGCCACCGAGAACCCGCGGCTGGCGAAGTTCCGGGACAGGTTGGCACCCATCACGCCGAGACCGATTACGCCGACATCTGCTGACATGCTGCATCCATTCGTCTCGCGGACCGCCGGGCCCGCACGACCTAATTCCCTCATTCCGCCCAAAGTCGAACAAGCACTTGCCGCCACTTGCCATATGGCAACCGATGCCGAAGGGTTCGGGTATGGCCGAGCAGGAGTCGACAGGTCGGGGCGCACCCACGATCTACGACGTGGCGCGAGCGGCAGGCGTTGCTCCGTCCACCGTGTCCCGTGCCTTCTCACGACCGGGCCGGGTGAATGCCGCGACCGCGAACCGGATCCAGCAAGTGGCCGAGGAGCTCGGGTACCGCAACACTCCGCTCACGCTCGCACCCCAGCGCACGGACTCGAAGCTGGTCTCCCTCGTGGTTTCGGACATCACGAACCCGGTGTTCTTCCCGATCATCCGCGGAGCGGAGTCGATTGCGGCGGCCAACGGTTTCACGATGGTGCTCTCGGATTCGCAGGAGTCGTCCCGGCTCGAGCGGGAGGCACTCGATCGGGCGCTGTACAGCGTCGACGGCATCGTGCTCGCAACCTCCCGCATGTCCGATTCGGCAATCCGCGCCATCGCCCAGCGCAAACCGTTGGTGCAGCTGAATCGGATCGTCAGCGATGTTCCGAGCGTTGTCACCGACAACCACCACGGAATCCAGCAGGCGGTTGAGCATCTCGTCGATCTCGGCCACGAGAAGGTGACATACCTCGCCGGCCCCGAGGCGAGTTGGGCCGACGGTGTCCGCTGGGCCGCACTCCGAACGGCCGCCGCGGAATCCGAGATGCGGGTCAAGCGCATCGGACCGTTGACGCCGACGATCATGGGCGTCGAAGCGGCGATCGACGAGTTCCTCGCATCCCCGACGTCGGCGGTGATCGCGTACAACGACCTGCTCGCGATCGGTTTCATGAAGCAGTTGCAGAGCCGTGACTGGAAGATCCCGCAGCAGGTGAGTGTGATCGGCTTCGACAACTCCTACGGCTCCGACCTGGTGACGCCGCCGCTCACGACGATTGCCGCGTCACTCCGCGCCCTCGGCACTACGGCAATGACCATGGTGCTCGACCAGATCCGCGACAAGAAGGTTGGGAGCCTGCAGCCGACACTGCTGCCGACCCGACTGATCATCCGCGACTCGACCGGACCGGCGAACTAGCGCAGCCTGAGAACTAGCGGAGCCTGAACAGCATTTCCCCCGCGTGCGGCACGAACAGGTAATCGGGATCGTCCTTCGGGAAGGCGTCGATGTCGATGCTCGCCGGATCGCGGTAATTGAGGTTCATCGCCCGGGTTTCCGCTTCGCTGATGCCGGTGGCCAGCGTGACGGTGATCCGACAGCGTTCGCCTTCCGCCTCGGAGTAGGTGCCCTGTCCGCGCAGGTGTGTTGAATGTGCGAGGAGACCACCGGGGAAGTCCTTGAACTTCTCCCACTGTTCGGTGAAGTAGGGCATGCAGTGGTAGCCGATCTCGGCGAGCTCCGGGTGGGACTGCGCGAACTCGGTGACGTGCGGTGCGTAGATAATGACCTCTCCGCCATCGGCGATCGCCGGCTCCACCTTGTACATGCCCTTCGCGGCTGTCCAGATGTCGTGGTAGCGGGAGGGGATGATCGAGAGCACCTGCTTGACCGGGCGGTCGAGGTAGGTGATGTGCGTGCCCGATGAGATCGCCGCCGCCGCTTCCCAAGCCGGATGTGCCGCACCGAAACTCATCGCATGCAGGTTGCCGGGTCCGCTCTGCACCACGAGGCACAGTGCGTAGACCTCGCACTCCACACGCCCGACCGCCTCGTTGATGAGCGCGCGCACTGGCGTGATGCCCGGCGTCCCGATGATCGTCGCCGACGATATGAGCGCACCCAGCCAGTGCGAGGTGTTGATGATCTCCTTGCCTGCGATGCCCGGCATGAAGTACTTCGCACCGCCTGAGAATCCGACGACCTCGTGCGGGAACACCGGTCCGAGCACGATGCTGACGTCGGCCTCGTTGGCGATCCGGTTGATGCGGACGTCTACCGGGGTCTCGAGGCGGCCCTCGGAGATCTCCTTGATCTGCGAGGTGGTCACGGTGCCGAGGTGTGAGAACGTCTCGGGTTTCCACCACTCGTGGTTCACGAACCGCATCTTCGGATAGAGCGATCCGACGTCCTGTCCGGCTGCGAAGAAGGCATTGATGCCGGCTTCGTCCATGGCAGCGTGGGTACCGAGTGCAACGAGGGCCGTGAGTTCGGAGGCGCGGGGTGCCAGCGCCCGGTAGACGAGTGGCAGCAGCTGCGGCATCGGGCAGGACCTGGTGTCGTCGGGGACGATCAAACAGACCCGCTTGCCATCGACATCGATGCGCGCGAGTTCCTCGGCGATGAAGTCCTCGATGGTGGCCGGGTCGAGGAAACCCTGCGCGGAGCCGACGCTGTGCACGCCGCCATCGGGATTCCTCATCAGACGTTCCGGCACATGCATACGCAGAGCATGGACGGGGTGGGGAGTGCTGACAAGGGTTCGTTCCAGCCGAAGGCAAATGTTGGCAACCTCTTTGGAATCAACCTGCCGACACAGACCATTGCGCCATGACTGCCGATCGCCTGACTCCGCATCCCGACCGACTCCTCCCCGTCGATCCGGCCGTGCGTGGTCGCGCACGGGAGATCTACGAGTCGATCCGGGGGCTTCCGATCATCTCGCCGCACGGCCATGTGGATCCGGCCCTCCTCCTCGACGATCGCCCGTTCGCGGATCCGGCCACCTTGTTCGTGTCCCCGGACCACTACGTCACCCGGTTGATGCACGCGAGCGGGGTCTCCCTCGACGTCCTCGGCGTCGGTCGCAGCTCGCTGACGAGCGACGAGGCGAAGCGGGCCTGGAAGGTGTTCTGCGAGCACTGGCACGTGTACGACGGCACCCCGATGCAGTTCTGGCTGGTCAGTGAGCTCTCGGAGATCTTCGGCATCACCGACGTTCCGGGGCC
>CAXBQV010000110.1:0-4711 GCA_963978265.1 uncultured bacterium
ATCGCGTTCAAGACCGGCGTGAAGTTCGCGAGTGCAACGCAGGACGACAACGGTGTCACTGTCACCCTGGAGAACGGTGACACCCTCTCCGCCGACCTCATGCTTGTCGCGGTCGGCCGCGGCGCCAACGGCGCCGGCCACGGCTTCGAGGAAGTCGGCGTGAAGGTCGAGCGCGGATGGGTGCCGACCAACGACCGCCTGCACACCGGGGTTGCGAACATCTACGCGGTCGGCGACCTCGTCCCCGGTCTCCAACTCGCGCACCGCGGATTCCAGCACGGCATCTTCGTCGCCGAGGAGATCGCCGGTCTCAACCCGCGCGTCATCGAGGATCGCGCGATCCCGAAGGTCACGTACTGCGAACCGGAAATCGCCTCGATCGGCTACTCACAGGCCCAGGCGATCGAAGCATTCGGCGCTGACAACATCGCCGTCTACGAGTACAACCTCGGTGGCAACGGCAAGTCCCAGATCCTCGGCACCACCGGGTTCATCAAGTTGATCCGCCAGAAGAACGGGCCGGTTGTCGGGCTACACATGATCGGTGCGCGCGTCGGAGAACAAATCGGCGAAGCGCAACTCATCTACAACTGGGAAGCACTTCCGGAAGACATCGCACCACTCATCCACGCCCACCCGACGCAGAACGAGGCACTCGGCGAAGCGCACCTCGCGCTCGCGGGCAAGCCACTGCACGCACACGCCTAAAGGATCCAAGGATGTCGATTCAGGTAACCATGCCGGCACTCGGTGAAAGCGTCACCGAAGGCACCGTTACGCGTTGGCTCAAGAACGTCGGCGACACCGTGAGTGTCGACGAACCGCTCCTCGAGGTCTCCACCGACAAGGTCGACACCGAAATCCCGTCACCCGCAAGCGGCGTGCTCCTCGAGATCGTCGCTGCAACCGACAGCACGGTCGCGGTCGGCGGTGTCGTCGCGATCATCGGAGAGGCCGGCGCAGTTCCGGCCGCACCTGCACCTGCAGCTGCACCAGCCACACCCACACCCGCGCCGGCACCGGCTCCTGCCGCGCCGACGTCGCACACTGCCACTGCAGCAGCGACGCCGATCGTGCTGCCCGCGCTCGGCGAAAGCGTCACTGAAGGCACGGTCACGCGTTGGCTGAAGAGCGTCGGCGACAATGTCACCGTTGACGAACCGCTGCTCGAGGTTTCCACCGACAAGGTCGACACCGAAATCCCGTCACCCGCAAGCGGAGTGCTGCTCTCGATCGTCGTTCCCGCTGATGCGACCGCCGCTGTGGGCGCGACGCTCGGCATGATCGGTGCCGCCGGATCGGCACTGACGACAACCGCGCCAGCACCTGCCCCGACGACCGCGCCCGTTGCAGCGCCCGCTCCGACACCGGCTGTGGCACCGACACCCGCAGCGGCTGCCGCCCCGACAGCTGCACCTGCTCATGCACCTGCACCTGCACCTGCACCTGCACCTGCACCTGCACCTGCTCATGCACCTGCACCTGCACCTGCACCTGCAGCGTCTCCGATCCCAACGCCTGCGCCGATTACCGACGCCTACGTCACGCCGCTCGTTCGCAAGCTCGCAGCGGAGAACAACATCGACCTCAGCGAGCTCACGGGCACCGGCGTCGGAGGTCGCATTCGCAAGCAGGATGTACTCGACGCTGCAGCGAAGGCAAAGGGTGCAGCTGCGCCTGCCGCCGCACCGGCTGCACCTGCAACTGCCGCACCGGTCGCCTCACCACTTCGCGGTCGCACCGAACCGATGTCGCGACTGCGCAAGGTGATCGCGACGCGCATGGTCGAATCGATGCAGACGAGTGCACAGCTCACTTCGGTCTGCGAAGTCGACGTCACCAACATCGTCACCCTTCGCGCGAAGCACAAGCAGGACTTCGAGAACCGCGAAGGCGTTGGCCTGTCGTTCATGCCGTTCTTCCTCAAGGGACTCGTCGATGTGCTGAAGGCGCATCCGGTACTCAACGCGGAGATGAATCTCGAAAAGGGTGAAATCACCTACCACGACGCCGAACACATCGGGATCGCAGTCGACACTCCGCGCGGTCTGCTCGTGCCTGTGATCCGCGATGCCGGCGATCTCTCGTTCGCGGGCTTGGCCCGCAAGACGGCGGACCTTGCCGACCGGACGCGCACCGGTCAGGTTTCCCCTGACGAACTCTCCGGCGGAACGTTCACGTTGACGAACACCGGCAGCCGTGGCGCACTCTTCGATACGCCGATCATCAATATGCCGCAGGCCGCGATTCTCGGTCTGGGGCAGATCGTGAAGCGGCCGATCGTCGTCACCGACGACGAGGGACGCGATCTCATCGCGATCCGGCACATGGTGTTCCTGTCGCTCAGCTACGACCATCGCCTGGTCGACGGCGCTGACGCCGCGCGCTTCCTCACCGATCTCAAGAACCGCTACGAACACGGCTCCTTCGAGCTGTAATGCGGGTTGCGATTTCGGGAGCGTCGGGCCTGATCGGCTCGGCGCTCTCGCGCTCACTGCAGGCGAGCGGCCACGATGTGCTGACGCTTGTGCGTCGCACCGCCAACAGTCCGCTCGAGATCGCGTGGGACCCGGAACGGGGTGAACTCGATCCGGCCGCACTGGTCGGCATCGACGCGATCGTCCATCTCGCTGGTGCCGGCGTCGGCGACAAGCGTTGGACCGCCACGTATAAGCGCACGATCCTCGAATCCCGGGTCAACGGCACCCGCACCATTGCCCGCGCCCTCGCGTCGCGTCCCGACACTCCACGCGTGTTCGTCTGCGGCTCAGCGATCGGGTTCTACGGCGAAACCGGCGACCGACCGGTCGACGAAACAGCTCCGGCCGGTGACGGCTTCCTCGCGGACGTCGTCGTCCAGTGGGAGCGCGCTGCGCAGCCGGCCGTCGATGCCGGCGTCCGCGTCGCCTTCGCGCGAACTGGTCTGGTTGCTGCACCCGGCGCGGGCGCTTTCGGAAAGCTGCTGCCGATCTTCAAACTCGGTGCGGGCGGGAAGATTGGCAGTGGGCGCCAGTACTGGTCGCTGATCTCGCTTCGTGACCAAGTCCGTGCACTGGAGTTTCTCCTCGACCACACCGTGACCGGACCAGTGAACCTGACCGCGCCGGAACCGCAGACGAATGCGGCCGTCACGAAAGCCCTCGCATCTGCATTGCGCCGACCAGCGGTGATTCCGGTACCCGGATTCGCGCTGCGATTGGTCGTCGGTGAATTTGCCGGGGACATCCTCGGTTCGCAACGCGTTGTGCCGCGTCGTCTGCTCGACGCCGGTTTCAATTTCCGCGATGGCGCGATGGAACAGATCGTCGCGGAGCTGGTACGGCGCTGAACAGTCGCCAGCGACCAGTTCCCGCGGATCGTCGGAGTTCAACGCTCCAACTGCGCTGTGCGCGCGGCGGTCGAGAGGCCACCACGACACCGCTTCCGTTCACATAGTTGTGCGCCTCGACATGGTCGGTGACGAGCAACCCCGCCCGCTTGAGATCGCCCGCAAGTGCCAGGTAGTCCTCCGAGACCGCATCGATGTGCATCGGGTTGCGGTCGAGCCGAAGTCCGCGTACGCGGAGATCGGTCATGATCGCAATGTCGGTCCGATTCGCAGGACTGTGCCACTCATCGGCCAGTGCGAGGAACGCGACGTCGTCATCCATGAATGCCTGCATGCGGTCTGCATCGATCCGCTCCATGATGCGCTGCCACTGCCCTTTGGGTGCTGCGGTCACCACCGCCTGCTCCGTGGGCGTCCGATGGAACGCGACCAATGCGAGCGCGACACCCAGCAGCAATGCGGGCACTCCCAAACGGATCGGCTTCGGGATGGATCGAGAACGTGCCGCCGGCGGGACGTCGGGCGGCACAGCCGTCGAACGGAGCTCCTGCAGTACGGCGTCGAGTCGGTCCATAGGCGCATCCTCAAACGGTCCACGTGTGGATGACCGGCGCAATTAGGGTGAGCCCATGACGACGCGCCGCATCATCGCAACTTCCGGCGGATTCCGCATGACCGCGAACTACGAGGTCCTCGACGTGGGGAACACGGTTCGCGAGGCATTGCGACTCACCGGCAAGACGCGCCCCCGCGTCGTCCTGCTGAACACCGCAACCGGCGACGACCCTGCACGCTACGTCCGCGTCTACGCCGCACTTGCAGCACTCGGATGCGACGTCACCCACCTCAGCCTCTTCACGATGCCGACCCACAATCCGTTCGACGTGCTGACCGGCGCGGACTTCGTGTGGGTTGGTGGCGGTTCAGTGGCCAACCTGCTCGCCGTGTGGCGGGTGCACCGAGTCGACGAAGCGATGGCGGAGGCGTGGAACAAGGGCGTCATCGTCGGCGGGGTCAGCGCCGGCTCGATCTGCTGGCACATCGGCGGGCCGACGGACTCATTCGGCCCCGAATTGCGCGTCGTCAAGAACGGACTCGCACTCCTGCCGTACGCGAACGGCGTGCACTACGACTCCGAGGCGCAGCGTCGCCCGCTGCTGCAGCAGTTGATCGCCGATGGCGAATTCGAGATCGCGTATGCAACCGACGACCGCGTCGGCATCCTGTACGAAGGCACTGAACCCGTGCGTGTCATCACCGACGCCGAATTCGACGCCGCAAGCGGCCCCGCCGCCTATCGGGTCGAACGCATCGGTACTGGTACGTGGGCATGGTCACCTCCGGTGGGCAGTCAACGCGTGTGCGGTGTTGGGAATTCCGCTG
>CAXBQV010000111.1:0-4580 GCA_963978265.1 uncultured bacterium
GAACGTCTGCATGAGATATGGGAAGACCGTCGCTGCTTCACTGAGCAGCTGCGGATCCGACGTTGGAACGCATGCCGTCGCGACGTCCCGGAGTGCGGGTGTGGCCAACGATCGACGCAATTGCCGCACGAGCGTCCGACGCGGCACGAAGCTCTCAACGCGGATCTGCGACCAGACGTTGGCGGACGTTTGCAGGAATGCCGTCCATTCGCGGGCGGCATCGTCACCGAAGGTCGCGGCAATCGCAGGAGCTTGCGCCCCCGACGGCGGAAGTGCGACGGCACCGCACCGGAGCGGTGTCGTCACCGGGACAATCCCGATCACATCGTCCAACGGATCACCGGACTTCAGGAAGAGGTCGCGGTAGGGAGCGATCACCGTGAAGAATTCGGGTACGGGTGCCGTCGTGTCGGAGTCGTGCACCGTGACGTCGTGGCCCTTGAGCCGGAGGCGCAATGCGAGTGTGAGTCCGGCGATGTCGTTGCCGGCGACTGCGATGCGCATGCGGTGAGTTTAGTTCGAGGGTCCGCTTCCCAACTTGACCGTGTAGGTCTTCGTCCCACCGCTCGGTAGTTCGACGGTGACCGTGACGGTGGTGTTCGGCTCATAGGAGCGGATGCTCACCAGCGCAGTCAGGAGATCCTTCACGATGCGAGCATCGATCTTCTTGACGACCGCGCCGACGGGAATGCCGGCGGACTCCGCGCTGCCTCCCGTTGTGAGTCTGCTGATGCGCGCGCCGATGCCCGTGTATCCGGAGTCGAACGAGACTCCGAATAGCGGACGCGTCGACTTGCCAGTGGAGACGACTTTCCCGCTGCTGATCGTTGCCGTCGAGGTGAGTTCGGTTGCAACGCGCAATGCCTGCGCGATGGGGATCGCGAAGCCGAGACCGATGCTGCCGGACTGACCGCCGACGGAGCTGCCGAGCGATGCGATGGCGCTGTTGACGCCGATGACTGCGCCATCGGCGTCGAGCAGTGGGCCGCCGGAGTTGCCGGGGTTGATCGCGGCATCGGTTTGGATCGCGTTGATGAAGGAGTCGTAGTTCGTGCTGCCCGTGGTAACCGGTCGATTGAGCGCGGAGACGATTCCGGTGGTGACGGTGCCGCTGAGTCCGAGTGGTGATCCGATGGCAACGACCGGCTGTCCGATGGTGACATTCGTTGAGTTACCGATCTTGGCTGCCGGCAATTGCTGCCCCGGCACCATGACGACTGCAATGTCGTAGGTCGGATCCGCACCGACGAGTGCGGCACTGAATTCCGCGCCGTCATCGGTTTCGACGGTGATGGTGCGCGCCCCGTCGACCACATGGTTGTTCGTGATGATGTAGGAGTTGCCGTCATTCGACCTGCTGGTGAACATGGTGACGAAACCGGTGCCGGTCCCGCTGCCGGTTCGCGTCGTGACGGCGATGCTGACAACCGAGGGCAGCAGTTGCTTGGCAATGGCCGAGGCGTTGAGGCCATCGATCGTCGTGCCCGGAGTGCCGACCGGACCCTGCGGGCCCTGGATGTTCCAACGGAGGGGACTGGAGCTGGTGGGGCACTTGCCGTTGTTGCTCGCGAGTGTCAGCACCTTCGTCTTGTTGTTCACGCAGGCCGTGATCTGGTTGGACGAGCCGTTTGCGGCATAGGCGCCGCCTCCGGCGACGAGCGTTCCGGCCACAAATGCGGCAGCGATCTTCACGCGCGGATGCATTCCGAACTCCTCAAAACTGATGTTCGGAGTGTAAGAAGCGGTTGCCGGGGATTCGTCCAGCGTTCGGTTAGGCGTCGGTTTGGGCCGCCCTTCGCAAGATTCCGACAAATCGGGCAAGTATTTTGACAACACTCACGTTGCGTTATTAGCCTTTCGGCACCTGCCTACAGAGAGTTGCCATGTTCGCGAACTACCTGATCGGACTGCGCGAAGGCCTTGAAGCCGCGCTCATCGTCTCGATCCTGCTCGCTTACGTCGTCCGCATCGACAAGCGCCAGTACCTGCGTCCGATCTGGATCGGCACGTTCGCCGCGATCGGGTTGGCGATCGGGACCGGTGCCCTGCTCCAGGTGACGAGCACGAGTCTCGATGACAGGGCACAGGAGATCTTCGCGGGCGTCATGTCGCTCGCCGCCGTCGGTCTCATCACCTGGATGATCTTCTGGATGGCCGCACGTGCACGTCACATCCGCGCCGAACTCGAGAGCGGCGTCGACAAGGCGCTCGCAGGCGGATCGGTCACGCTGGGCATTATGGCGTTCGTTGCAGTGATCCGCGAGGGCCTCGAAACAGCACTCTTCCTCTGGACTGGCATCACGTCCACCGCGGGAGCCGATGCAACGCCTGCGTTGGCGGGTGCGATTCTCGGCCTGAGCTCGGCCGTCGTCATCGGCATCGGTCTGTACAAGGGCGCCATCAGCATTGATATGCGTGCCATGTTCCGGTGGAGCGGCATTGCGCTCGTGGTCGTCGCAGCCGGCGTCCTGACCTACTCGGTTCGCGAGTTCCAGGAGGTCGGCTGGTTGCCGGGCGAGGACCTCATCGCCTACGACATCACGTCCGTGCTTCCGGAGGATTCGGCAGCCGCGGCGCTTCTGCGCGGTTTCCTCAACTTCCGTCCGACGGCCTCGTGGATGGTGGTCGGTGCTTGGTGGCTGTACCTGCTGCCGACGATGTGGCTGTTCCTGCAGCGCAGCGGCTCGAAGCCGAAGGTGGCCGTCAACGCGTAGTACGCGCCATCAGGTGGGCGAGCATGAGCCCGGCGACGACCCCGTAGGCAAGATTCGCGAACACGCCGAGTGACGCAACGACAACAACGACCAGCCAGTTCCCTGCGCCACGAACATCGCGCAGTAGTTGGGCGTGTGTCGCAGCGGCGACCCCGAGTAGTGCTGCCAACACGGACACGGGGAACAGCGGTAGGGCCAGCGCCACGGCGCTTCCGAATCCGATTGCAATCACCAACAGCGACGCGCCGATGACGAACGGCGCACGCCACGTCCGCGCACCGAATGCGTAGTGCGCGCTCAATCCCCCTGCGCCGTGACAAACGGGCATCCCTGAAACGCCGCCTGCCAGCAGATTGGCAAGACCGAGGGTGGTGGCCAGTCGGCCCGGCGTCACCGCGCGTGCGGCGTCACCGAAATAGGCGCGAGCAGCGTCAGCCGGCGCGAGGCACGAGTTCGCGAATGTCAGCGGAATCTGCGGGATGACGAGCAACGTTGCCGCGGTCAGGAAGTCTTCAGCACGCAGATGCGGTGGCACCAGCGAGGTTGGGCCAACCGCCAGTGGGGTGTCCGATGTGAGTGCCGCGTAGGTGGTCGCGCAGACGGCGAGCACCACGGCAACGAGGGAGAGTCGTCCACGCAGCAACCAGAGCGCGGCGAGCAGCGCGAGCGCAAGTCCGATCGAGAGCTCGCGCGTCAGCTGCCCGGTGAAGTTCTTCGGCGTGGACATCACCAGCCCGTAGCCGACCTTCGCGAGCAGGATGGCGACACAGAGTTGCACGCCGCGAATCACGTTCTGCGGGATCCACCGAGCGACCGCGTCGATCGCACCGATCGCACCGAGTCCGGTGAACAGGACGCCCATGAGCAGTGACCCGGCCGCAATGACATCCGAACCGGCGCCCGCTGCAATCGCGATGGCGCCGAACGCCTTCAGCGGCTGCACTGCGATCGGGAGCGCATAGGTACGCGCCACGACAAAGTAGAGGAACGCAGCGGGAAGGAGGACTGCCGTCGCTGACAGTCCGTTCAGCACGATGAGGGCGACGGCGATGGGGATGAGGACGCCGAGATCGGCAACCGCACCCGCTGTTTCGCGGATCCACAGCATTGCATCACGGGTCACTGCGTCACCCTATGCGTCGTGCTGGCATCGTCTGCACGTCGCCGGATTGTGTGCACGATCAGTTGTGCTGGGCGTCGATCTCGGCGATGAGGGCCTCGATCCGTTCCCGGATGTCGTCGCGGATGGGTCGTACTGCGTCGACGCCCTGACCAGCCGGATCATCGAGTTGCCAATCGAGATACGTCTTTCCGGGAAAGTACGGGCAGGCATCGCCGCATCCCATGGTGATCACGTAGTCGGCCGCCTCCACTGCATCAGCGGTGAGGAGTTTCGGCACTTCGAGCGACATGTCGATGCCTTCTTCGAGCATTGCTGCCACTGCAGCCGGATTCACTGCGCTGCCCGGTGCCGAGCCCGCGGATCGAACCTCGATGCGGTCCCCGGCGAGATGGGTGAGATAGGCAGCGGCCATCTGCGACCGCCCTGCGTTGTGCACACAGACGAACAGCACCGATGCGCGTTTGGACATGGCGGGATGATAGACGGGGCGCATGCACGAGCGGTGAACGCCCGCCCTGCTAGTCCTGGAGCAGGTCGACGACGTCGCCGTTCCGCACTCGTCGCAGCAGGTCGAAGTCGATGTCGAGCAGGCTGCCCACCCGGTTTCGTCCCGGCTTCGCAGGAATGTTCACGAAGTGCGGCACACCGATCGCATGCGTGCCGGCGGATTCCGCCGACGTGATCGGCGCGCTCACGTTGGATGCCCTGCGGGGTACGGACGCGGCGTTTGACCCGCGCATCCA
>CAXBQV010000112.1:0-4487 GCA_963978265.1 uncultured bacterium
CGTGACACCATCACGCATGCCGCAACTGTTGCGACGCGTGAACTCGCGGCGGCGATCGACAACCCTCTTGCGACGGCCCTGGCGTACGGCGTAGGAGGCGTTTCGGCCATCAACGGTGGCATCACCGTCGGCACGCTGCTCGCGCTTGTCGCACTGCTCGGTCGGCTCTACGCGCCGCTGACGGGCCTGGCGAATGTCCGAGTGGATGTGATGACCGCCCTCGTCTCGTTCGAACGACTGTTCGAAGTGCTCGATCTCCCATCGACGGTGCAGGATCCGGAACGTCCGGTCGCCATTCCGGACGGCCCACTTTCCGTCGCGTTCGACCACGTGGGATTTCGCTATCCGCAGGCGAGCGAGGTGAGCCTCGCGTCATTGGAGTCGGTCGCGAAGCAGGACACGCTTGTCGAAAACGGCGAGGTGCTCACGGATATCGATTTCCGAGTTTCAGCGGGGGAGATGATCGCGCTCGTCGGGCCCTCGGGAGCAGGGAAGACCACGACGGCCGCGCTCTTGCCTCGGCTCTATGACGTGACCGAAGGCATGATCTCGGTCAATGGGATCGATATCCGGAACTTCGCGCAGCAGGATCTCCGAGATGCCATCGGTGTGGTGAGCCAGGACGCACATCTCTTCCATGACACCATTCGAATGAACTTGTTGTACGCCCGTCCCGAGGCGTCAGACGCCGAATTGATGCGGGCCTTGGAGCGTGCCCAGCTCGGCGATTTCATGCAGGGCCTCACCCGCGGGCTTGACACTGTGGTCGGCGACAGGGGGCACCGCCTCAGTGGTGGGGAGAAGCAGCGCATGGCAATCGCGCGCGTACTGCTGAAGCAGCCTCGCATCATCATCCTCGACGAAGCGACGGCGCATCTCGATTCCGAGTCTGAAGTGGCTGTCCAGGCGGCATTGCGAACTGCACTCGAGGGACGCACTTCGGTGGTTATCGCACATCGACTGTCGACGATTCGAGATGCCGATCAAATCGTGGTCATCGATTCCGGGCGGGTTGTGCAACGAGGCACACACGACGCACTCATGGCGCTAGGCGGCCTGTACGCCGATCTCTACAACAGTCAGTTCTCGCGAGAATCCTGAAGTTCACGTCGCATCACGCGGATGTACACCACCACTGCCGTGAGTCCGATGAGGATCCACTGAAATGTGTAGCTCACATGCGGACCCGAGCTGATCTCGGGATCGGGAATCGGCACGAGACCGGGAACCACCGGTTCCACGAGATCGAACACTGCGGGAGAGGTGGGTTTCCCCGCGGCAAGTGCCAACGGATCAACCCAGTTGATTTCACCGGCTGGGAGATCGTTCGGTCGCATGTCGCCGTTCGGTCGTACTGCGTCGATGCGAAGCACCACCTGCAGAGGAACCGGCGACGCCGTGGCCGTTCGTTGCGGGGGTGTATCGGTCCATCCCCTGATCACGTAGAGCCGAACCCCGGTGTCGGTGACAAACGGGGTCATCACGTTGAAGCCGACGCTGCCGTTCACAACGCTCTTCCGCACCAACAGTTGCTCAGCGAAAACAAACTGGCCCTGCGCACTGATTCGGCGATAGCGGTCGGAATCCTGGTAGCCGTTCGCAAGTGGACCGGGATACGCGGCGATCGGCGCCGCTTGGGCGGCCGCAATCTGCGCATTTCTGGCGTCGCGCTCGAGATGCCTGTTCCACTGCCATCGGGCGGCAACGACGCTCAGCGGCAAGACCACAATCACCGTCGTGGTGAGGGCCAGGATTCGCCGGCGCATGGAGGAGTCCATGGGTCGAGCGTACGCGGCGTACCCTGAGCACATGACTGAGCCACCGATCTATTCCGTCACGTCGGCTCGGCGATCGCTGAGCGATGACCAAGCGGACCGCAATCGCAAGTACCTCATTTCAATGTCGATCCGAATCGTCTGCTTCATCGGCTGCATCCTTGCCGACGGTTGGTTGCGATGGATTCTGTTCGTCGGGGCGCTCGTCCTCCCATGGTTGGCAGTCGTCATTGCAAATGCGGGCAGAGAACAGCGAGGTCGTGCAACGTCTTCGGTGGTCCCGAAACCCAACGAGCTGCAGTGAAACCGGATACCGGTAGGTAGCCGCTAGGTTTTGCACGTCGAAAGGAGGGACGGATGAGCCGTGTAGTGCTTGTGACCGGCGGCAATCGGGGTATCGGTGCCGCAATTGCCGCGGCCTTCGTTTCGCATGGTGACACTGTGGCCGTTGCATCCAGAACCGGCCAGGCGCCCTCCGGCACTTCGGGTTTCGTGTGTGATGTCGGCGACAGCGCGAGTGTGGACGCATGCTTCGACGCAGTTGAGGCGTTGCTCGGCCCTGTCGAGGTGGTGATTGCGAACGCGGGTATCACGAAGGATGGTCTCCTCATGCGGATGACCGACGAGGACATCGATGCCGTCATCAACACGAACCTTTTCGGCGCACTTCGTGTCGCGCGACGTGCGTCAAAATCAATGCTTCGTTTGAAGCGCGGACGCATCGTGTTCGTGGGCTCGGTAGTCGGGCTGCTCGGATCCGCCGGACAGGCGAACTATGCCGCCAGCAAGTCCGGGCTTGTGGGGCTCGCCCGTTCGCTCGCTCGCGAAGTGGGTTCACGCGGCATCACCGTCAACGTGATCGCGCCGGGTTTCGTGGACACCGACATGACCGCAGAACTTTCGGTTGAACGCAAACAGCAGATCATCGGCAATGTTCCGCTCGGGCGATATGCGCAACCGAGTGAGATTGCAGATGTCGCCGTGTTCCTCGGCTCCGAAGGAGCTGCTTACATCACCGGAGCCGTCATCCCTGTGGATGGCGGCTTGGGCATGGGTCACTAGGAGTCACTATGGGATTGATGACTGGCAAGAATGTTCTCGTCACCGGTGTGCTCACGCCGGGCTCCATTGCATTCGATGTAGCGCGTCTGGTGCAGGAAGAGGGGGGAAACGTCGTCCTCACCTCATTCGGGCGGCAAATGTCGCTCACGGAACGTACTGCAAAGCGGCTTCCGAATGGCGCTGCGGTTGTGGAACTCGATGTGACCAATCAGGATCATCTCGATGCCCTTGCTTCAAGCGTCACGCAGCACATGCCGACCATTGACGGTGTACTCCATTCGATAGCATTCGCGCCGCAAGACGCCCTTGGTGGAAATTTCCTCAACACGCCCTGGGAGTCGGTGGCAACCGCGGTACAGGTATCCGCGTTTTCACTCAAATCACTTGCGATGGCGTGTGTGCCAGCGATGCCGAACGGTGGCAGCATCGTCGGTCTGACGTTCGATGCAACCATCGCGTGGCCGGTGTACGACTGGATGGGCGTGGCAAAGGCCGCCTTCGAATCCACGAATCGGTACCTCGCGCGGGATCTGGGCAATCGAAAGATCCGATGCAATCTCGTGGCTGCCGGTCCACTCGGCACGGTTGCGGCGAAGTCGATCCCCGGATTCGAGGCCATCGTGAACGTCTGGACCGAGCGAGCACCGATCGGCTGGGATTTCGAGGACACCGAGCCGTCCGCGCGAGCAGCGGTCGCCCTCATGAGCGATTGGTTCCCCGCAACCACCGGAGAGATCGTGCATGTCGACGGCGGCGTGCACGCGATCGCCGGTTAGGCGCCGATCACATCCAGCACGAGGCGCAGATCGCGAACATCAATCGCGGCGTCTGCCTGTTCGCGAAGTACTGCCTTCGCATTGAACGCGATGCCCAACGCCGCGACCCGGATCATCTCGAGATCGTTCGCACCATCACCAACTGCGACCGTGCGGGAGAGTGGGATTCCGTGTTTCGACGCGAATTCACGGAGCGCTTCGGCCTTTGCCCCACGATCCACGAGTCTTCCGACAATTCGGCCGGTGAGTCTTCCCTCCTCAATCTCGAGCCTGTTCGCCAAATAGTCCGTAATCGCCAATTCGGTGGCAATCGATTCCACAACGGCATCGAAGCCACCGGATACGAGCGCAACCACGTCTCCACGCTCCTGCAGCGTTTCGCACAGTTCACGCGCCCCAGCCGTGAGACGCACCTGAGTTTTGACCTCATCGAGGACCGATGTTGGGAGACCTGCCAGTAATGCCACCCGCTCACGAAGAGATTGTCCGAAGTCAATCTCTCCGCGCATCGCGGATTCGGTCACGCGTCTCACCTCGGCCTCGACACCTGCGAAGGACGCAATGAGTTCGATGACTTCCTGTTCAATGACGGTGCTGTCCACGTCCATCACCAGGAGCAGCGGGCCGGACCGATCAAGCATGGCGAAAGGCTAGCGAACGAGCCGTCGCAGTAGGCTCTGGCCATGCTCATCGAATTCGCCGGCGTCAATGTGGTGCGCGGTGGCAAACGGATTCTTGATGAGATCGACTGGCAAGTTGCCGAAGATCAACGATGGGTGATCCTCGGGCCCAACGGTGTGCCACGCGAGGAGAACGGCATGCTGCATCTGCGCAGCGTCGTTGAACTGCTTGCGCTCGGACTGCTTGCGGGTGC
>CAXBQV010000113.1:0-4473 GCA_963978265.1 uncultured bacterium
CCTTTGCGTGGACCTGCAAGCTCGAAGAGCTGCGCCGCACCGCCATCGCCAAGGCGAAGGCGATGCGCGACAATTTCCGGACAACGAAATCAGCGCCGGTCGCGAAGCAGACGCCGGATGACCTTGCCGGTTGTCGTCATCGGCATCTCGTCGATAAAGGCGATCTCGCGCGGGTACTCGTGCGCCGAGAGGCGCGTGCGAACGAAGCCCTGGATGTCGCCCGCGAGCGCGTCTGAAGGCGGCTGACCGCGCTTCAGCACGACAAACGCCTTGACGATCTCGCCGCGCACCGCGTCCGGCTTGCCGACCACGGCGGCGAGCGACACCGCCGGGTGCTTGATCAGGCAGTCCTCGATCTCGGTCGGTCCGATGCGATAGCCCGCCGACGAAATCACGTCGTCGTCGCGGCCGATGAAGGTGATGTAGCCCTCGTCGTCCACCACGCCCTGATCGCCGGTCGTCATCCAGTCGCCGATGAACTTCTCGCGCGTGGCGTCGGGTTTGCCCCAGTATTCGAGAAACATCACCGGGTCGGGACGCTTCACCGCGATCTGCCCGAGTTCGCCGGGCTTGACCGGTCGTCCATTCGGATCGATCACAGCGACGGTGTGGCCGGGGATCGGTTTCCCGATCGCGCCGGGCTTCACCAGACCGATGGCGGCGCAGGCACCGACCACGAGGTTGCATTCGGTCTGGCCGTAGAACTCGTTGATGGAAACACCGAGTGCCGACTTGCCCCATTCGAAGGTCTCGGCGCCCAGCGCCTCGCCGCCCGAGCCGACCGAGCGCAGATTGATGGCGTAGCGGGTGCGTGCGAACTCGATGCCCTTCACCGGCAGGTCCGCATACGCGTTGTCCGCTGCGTTGTGGTGCCCGGCAACCCGGTTGCGGGCGACGGTGACGATGTCGCCGAGCACGGCCGAGGCGGTCGGGACACCGCCGGCGCCGCGTCCGTAGAACATCACCTGGCCAGCGGCTTCCGCTTCGACGAAGACGGCGTTGAATGCGAGGCGCACGCTTGCGAGCGGGTGGCCCTTCGGCACCATCGCGGGATGCACACGCACAACCACACCTTCGTCATTGGGGAGGCGCTCGGCGATGGCGAGGAGTTTGATGACGAAGCCCATGTCATGCGCGGCCTTGATGTCTTCCGCGGTGACCTTGCTGATGCCTTCGCAGGAGACGTCGTCGATGGTGACGCGGGTGTGGAAGGCGAGGCTTGCAAGGATGGCGGCCTTCGCTGCGGCGTCGTGTCCTTCGACGTCGGCAGTGGGATCGGCTTCGGCGTAGCCGAGCGCCTGCGCTTCCTTCAGGACATCCGCGTACTCGCTGCCTTCCTCATCCATCTTGGTGAGGATGAAGTTGGTGGTGCCGTTCACGATGCCGAGGATGCGGGTGATCTGATCACCGGCGAGTGATTCACGGATCGGGCGCAGCAGCGGGATCGCGCCGGCCACCGATGCCTCGAAGTAGATGTCGACGCCGGCCTTCTCCGCGGCTTCGAACAGCGATGCGCCGTCCTTCGCGAGCAGTGCCTTGTTGGCGGTGACGACCGATGCGCCGTTCGCGATGGCGGTGAGGAGCAGTGAGCGCGCGGGTTCGATGCCGCCGAGCAGCTCGACGACGATGTCGATGTCGGTGCGGGCGACCAGGGCTTCGGCGTCGGTGGTGAGGAGGTTCGGGTCGATGCCGGCGCGGGCCTTGGCCGCGTCGCGGACGGCGACGCCGACGAGTTCGAGCGGGGCACCGACGCGGGCGGTGAGGTCCTCGGAGGTCTCCGCGAGCAGGCGGGCGACCTCGGTGCCGACGTTGCCGGCGCCGAGCAGGGCCACGCGGAGCGGTCGTGCGGACATGGGGACCTCCTTGCTGGCCCCAAGCCTATCGGCGCTGCGCGGCTGTCTTAGGCGTCGGCGTCGAGGCGCAGGATGTCGTCGTAGGTCTCGCGACGGATGAGCAGCCGCGCCTTGCCATCGCGCACAGCCACCACTGCGGGCCGTGGGATGTTGTTGTAGTTGGAGGCCATTGCACGTCCATAGGCGCCGGTGGTTGCGACGGCGAGGATGTCGCCGGCCCCGATGTCGTTCGGCAGGTCGATGTCCCGCACGACGATGTCGCCGGATTCGCAGTGCTTGCCCACCACGCGGCTCGGAACCGCGGGTGATGTCGAGGTGCGATTCGCGAGCGCGGCGGTGTACTCGGCGTCGTAGAGGGCGGTGCGGATGTTGTCCGACATGCCACCGTCGACGGCGATGTAGCGGCGGACGAAATCGTCGGTGACGTCGACGTCCTTCACGACACCGACTTCGTACAGCGTGACGGTGGATGGACCGACGATTGCACGACCGGGTTCCACGGAAAGCCGCGGAACGGCGATGCCGGCGGCGTCGCATTCCCTGACGACGATGTCGCGCAGTCGCTGTGCCATCTCCGCGACGTCGAGCGGGTCGTCGCCGTCAACGTACGGCACACCCATGCCGCCGCCGAGGTCGAGTTCTGCGGCGATGTAGTGGTGCGTCTCCTTCACCGACG
Organism: uncultured bacterium; assembly: GCA_963978265.1. GTDB lineage: Bacteria > Actinomycetota > Actinomycetes > S36-B12 > UBA5976 > JAKALQ01. The sequence continues at coordinate 2,530 of CAXBQV010000113.1, forward strand.
CGATGAACTCGACCATCCGATGTGCGGCGATCTCGAAGCCGTCGGCGTCGAAGATCTGCGATCCGATGTGCGAGTGGAAACCGTGGAGTTCGAGGTTCGGTGCCGCGAGCACGAACTCGAGGGCGCGCACTGCAGCGCCACTGCTGATCGAGAGCCCGAACTTCTGGTCCTCGTGTGCCGTGGAGATCGCCTCGTGTGTGTGCGCCTCGACGCCGACGGTCAGGCGCAACATGATCGGTGCGATGACCCCGAGGTCACCGGCGGTCGCGTCGATGCGCGCGAGTTCGTCGAGCGAATCGGAGACGAGCCGATGCACGCCGACTTTGAGCGCGGTGTCGATTTCGGCGGCGGACTTGTTGTTGCCGTGCATGACGATGCGTGACCCGGGGATGCCCGCCTTCAGTGCGACGGCGAGTTCTCCCCCGCTGGCGACGTCGATGCCGAGGCCGGCCTCGTGCACCCAACGGGCGACACCGATACTGCTGAACGCCTTACTTGCGTAGAAGACGTCGAACGGGTTCGTGGCGTCGTCGTAGGCGGCCCTGTACTCGGCTGCGCGTGCACGGATGTCGAGTTCGTCCACGACGAACAGGGGTGTGCCGAATTCGGTGGCCAACGCACGTGCGTCGCAGCCGCCGATGACGAGCGCGCCGTCGGCAGTGCGTTCGGCGGTGCGCGGCCAGATCTCGTCGAGCACGACTACATCCGTTCCGGCGCGGACACACCGCACAGGGTAAGTCCGTTGGCGACGACCTGCCGGGTTGCGGCGCACAACCACAGCCGTGCGATGTGCACGGGCTCCAGCGGTTCGTCACCGCGCGGGAGGACGCGGCAGTTGTCGTAGAAGCGGTGGTAGGTGGCGCCGAGTTCCTCGAGATAGCGGGCCACGCGATGCGGTTCGCGGAGTTCGGCGGCCGTGGCGATCGTGCGCGAGAACTCGCCGAGTGCGCCGAGCAGTTCGAGTTCCTTCTCGTGCACGAGTTGGGATGCATCGAAGTCCGCGTTGCGCCAGTCGATGCCGAGGTCGGCGGCATTGCGCAGCACCGATGAGATGCGGGCGTGCGCGTACTGGACGGAGAACACCGGGTTGTCGTTCGTGCGCTTCGCGAGCAGGTCGAGATCGAGCACGAGTGGCGAATCGGCCGGGTAGCGGATGAGTTGGTAGCGGGCGGCGTCGACACCGACTTCGTCGACGAGGTCTTCCAGGGTGATGATGTTGCCGGCACGCTTCGAGAGGCGCACTTCTTCGCCGCCCTTCATCATCTTCACCATCTGCCCGATGAGGATCTCGATGTTGAAATTCGGGTCGTCGCCGGCGCAGGACGCGATCGCGCGCAAACGGTTCACGTACCCGTGATGGTCCGCACCGAGCAAATAGATGCAGACGTCGAAGCCGCGGTTGCGCTTGTCGACGTAGTACGCGGTGTCGGAGGCGAAGTAGGTGAGTTCGCCGTCGGACTTCTGCAGGACGCGGTCCTTGTCGTCGTCGAAATCGGTGGTGCGCAACCAGACCGCGCCGTCGGCGTCGTACATATGGCCGAGCGCTTCGAGCTGCTTGAACGCGAGTTCCACGGCACCCGAGTCGTGCAGCGTGCGCTCGGAATACCACACGTCGAAATGCGTGTTGAAGGTATCGAGTACCTGCTGCTGTTGCGCGAGCTGCAGCTTGTAGCCGGCTTCGCGGAATTCGATGTGTTGCGCATCCGCGGGTAGCGACAGGATGTCGGGCTGCTCACGCAGGATCACCTGGGCGAGTTCCTTCACGTACTCGCCGTGGTAGCCGTCCTCGGGAATCGGTTGACCTGTGGCGGCGGCCATGAGCGATGCACCGAACTTGTCCATCTGCACGCCGCGGTCGTTGATGTAGAACTCGCGCGCAACCGTGGCGCCGCTGGCTTCGAGCACGCGGGCGGGTTCGCGCGATCGAACTGCGCTGGTATCTGG
>CAXBQV010000114.1:0-4422 GCA_963978265.1 uncultured bacterium
GGCGCACATCGCTAGCGATGTGCTGCCGCGGACCGATAAGAATCCACGACGGTCAAAGACCGAAGTGGGCGATACTGGGTTCGAACCAGTGACCCCTCGCGTGTGAAGCGAGTGCTCTACCACTGAGCCAATCGCCCGGCTGGGGAATCCTACGGGCCGCCCCAGACCCAGCACCAATCCGCTTCGGCAGCAGCGGTAAATCGAGACCGCAATTCCGAAGTGACCGCGCCGACGCCGAATGCACGATCATCGATGCGATCAACCGGCTGGATGTCGCGGAACGTGGAGGTGAGGAAGACCTCGTCCGCAGAATCGAGCAGCGCCCGCGAGATTGTGCGCTCCTCGACGGGGATGTCCGTCGACCCAAGCGCCATCACGAATCGACGGGTCACGCCGGGGAGCAGTCCGTCGGAAACAGGTGGTGTGAGGACCATGCCATCGCGCACGACGAATATGTTCGACGCAGTGCCTTCGCTGAGCGAGCCGTGTGTGTTGAAGAACAGGCCCTCGGTCGCGCCCGTAGTTTGTGCATGCTGGAGCGCAAGCACGTTCTCCGCATACGAGGTGCTCTTCGCCAATACGAGCGGGCTGCGTTCATTCCGTGGCCACGGCGAGGTGCTGAGCTGAGCGGTGGCGGTAGGTTGCTTGGCCGACATCACGGTCGCGACGACCGTGGTACCGGCGCCACCGTCAACGTGCGCGTCGTCATTGCTGCAGGTCACGGTCAGGCGCAGCCGACCGATTCCAGGAACTGTGCTCGCATTCGCTGCGACAACGGAACGCAGGGCAGTTGTGAGCAGATCGTCACCCGGCAGGGGCAGGCCGATCACCGCTGCGGACTGCCGCAAACGCTCGAGGTGCCATGGCAACAGGAACACGCGGCCGTCGAGCGTCTTCATCGTTTCGAACACACCTTCGGCGACCGTGTACCCGTGATTGAAGACCGACACGTGCGCGTCGACAGCGTCGACAATGGCGCCGGCAGCACCCGTCCCGAGCCACACCTTCACGCAGTTCTCCACTTCATCGCTGCGACGGACAGGAGTCTGGCAGCCTTGAGTTCGGTCTCCTGCCACTCCCCGGTCGGGTCGCTCCCCCACGTGATGCCGGCACCGGTGCCGAATTCCAAACTGCCCCCGACACGGAAGAAGCTTCGGATGCCGACAGCGAGGTCAGCGGTGTCGCCGTGGGCGATGCCGAATGCTCCGCAGTAGTAACCGCGTGAGCGACCTTCAAGTTCGCGGATGATGCGGACGGCGGACGACTTCGGCGCACCGCTCACGGAGCCGGGTGGCAGCAATTCAGCCGCGGCCCGCTGCCACGTGAAGTCGTCATCGACGCGGGTCTGCACATATGACACGAGGTGGACGAGCCCTGGATGCGGTTCCAATGCGAAGAGCTTCGGCACCGTCACGGTTCCCGCTATACCGATGCGCGCGAGGTCGTTGCGCATGAGATCGACGATCATGAGGTTCTCGGATCGATCCTTCGGCAGCAGCTGCGCCTCCGTTGGCGCGGTGCCCTTGATCGGCGCGGTGAGCAATGTCTTCCCGCGGCGTTGCAGGAACATCTCGGGTGAGGAACTCACAACGCCGAGGCCCTCTGGCAGTTCGGCAAAGATCCCAGCCGGAACATCGATATAGCCGCTGTACGGAGCGCCGTGTTTCGAATCGAGCAGTTGCCACAGTCCGCGCAAATCTGCGTCTTCAGGCAGCGGTGCGGTCAGAACGCGGCACACGTTCGCTTGGTACACATCACCCGCCGCGATGTACTCGCGGGTGCGGTTTACAGCGGCTTCGTAGTCGGCTTGCGACAGCGACGTCGACCAGGTGGATTCGTCGATCCCGACCCATGCAGCGTCGGATGCGGCCACCGGAACCGAGTCGGTGAAGCCGATCGCCAGGGTCTCACCCTCGAAGGTGGAGGCGAGAAACCAATGCAGGTCGGCGTCGATCTCCCAATCCCATTGCACGCGAACGGGATTGCGGTACTCCACCCCTCGCCAGACGGCGGTTCCGCGCGATTCCACGATCAAACCCTAGGCTCACACCACGTAGCCCGAATTGGCCCGCCCTGAGGGATTCCGGTAGTGTCGCGCACCGTTGCACGCAAGTGCTTCGCGGACGTAGCGCAGTTGGTAGCGCATAACCTTGCCAAGGTTAGGGTCGCGGGTTCGAGTCCCGTCGTCCGCTCGGTGGCTCTTCTGGAGCTGGCCCGGTGGAATGGCCGAGAGGCGAGGCAAGGGACTGCAAATCCCTCTACACGGGTTCAAATCCCGTTTCCACCTCAACACAACTTCATACGGTCGATTGGCGCAGTTGGTTAGCGCGCTTCCTTGACATGGAAGAGGTCACAGGTTCGAGTCCTGTATCGACCACTTGAACACATCCGCGAAGCGCCGCTCGAGGGCGTCGGCTTCACTTCCTCACGCTTGTGCGCTGAACGTGTCCTGCTGCAGGAGATACACACCCGACGCAACACGAGTCAGCATGGACTCATGCGTCGAAACCGCCTTGTCATGCGTACACCCCTGCCCAATGGCATCGGCGAATGTCTGAATCAACGACGCCCCCGGTGCTGCTGCAACACCGTTCAGCGACCGAATGGCCACCAGCAGATCCTCCGCCGCGGTGCGCTGCTGCGGTTCCGACATCTCCTCGAGCCACTGTGTGCACGTGGTCTCGCCATAGGCAACCGGCCACGGTGTGGCCGAGGGCTCGACTGATGCCTGGCCGCCGCACGCAGTCAGAGACACCAGAAGTACAACAGCAGCGAGCTTCCGCACGACGACTCCTTCAGGCCGGTTAGACGATGATAACGAGCGTCGAGGCTTTGGCACGCACTCGAATCTTTGGGTGATCGAAGGACGCCGAGGATCGTGCGTCGCGTGGAATGTGTTGCCGGAGTGATCACGCTGTCGCTGTGATTGCCAGGGATTCGAGCCGCGACAAGGCACGGAAGTACTTCTTCCGGTATCCGCCCGCAAGCAATTCCGGTGCGAACACGTCAGCGATGTCGACTCCCTGCAAGTAGACATCGACATCAAGGTCGTACAGCCGATCGACGAAGACGACGAGTCGAAGCGCCGCGCTCTGATCCGTGATCTGGTGCACGCGGAGCAGACCGATCGCGGGCGTGTCGGTGAGCAGCAGCCGGTAACGACTGGGGTGCACGTGTGCCAGATGCGCGAGCAGCGAATCGAATTCATCGAGCGTCGCGTCAGGGATTGCGGAGATCGAATCGACCACCCGTGGTTCGGGCAATGCTTTGGCGCGCGGAAGTCGATTGCGGTGCCGGTAGTCCTCGCCGTCGATACGAAGGACAGCGAAGTGCGACGCCAGCCCTTGAATCTCACGCAGGAAATCTTCGGCTGCGAAGCGGCCTTCGCCCAACTGATCCGGCAGTGTGTTCGACGTCGCCGCAAGCGTGACGCCCCGTTCCACGAGCCGTGAGCAGAGCGTCGACATGAGGACGGTGTCGCCCGGATCATCGAGTTCGAACTCGTCGATGCAGACAAGATTGAACGTCGCGAGCGCGTCGACGACCTTGTTGAATCCGAGCGCCCCCACGAGATTCGTGTAGCCGACGAAGGTGCCGAATGCGGCAGGAACAATTGCGGCGTTCCACAACGCGGCGAGCAGGTGGGTCTTGCCGACACCGAACCCGCCATCGAGGTAGCGGCCCTTCGGTGGCGCGGACTTCCGTGCGAACAAGCCGGTGCGTTGCGGGGTGTTGAGCGCATCGGCGAACGCGATGAGCGCGGCTTTGGCGTCGGCCTGGGACGGGTCTTGCGGGTGATAGCTGTCAAAGCGAGCCTCCGCGAAATGGGGCGGTGGCGTGAATCCCTTCAACAACTCTTCCGGCGACGGCTCGGGCCATCTCGTCGTGAGGGAACGCATAGTCGAAATCTGCCACACTTCCAACGTGGAACTACGACAGGGACTCCCGGCGCTGGGCGATTTGCTCGCGCTACAGCCTGCAGTTGCCCTGTCCTACGTGATCAGTCTCGACGGGCAACTGTGCGGACCGGATGGTTCCTCGCGCAGCCTGAGCGACGACACCGACCTCGAATTGCTGCGCAGGTTGCGGGCCAGCGCCGACGTTGTCGTTGTGGGTCGGCGAACTGCCGAGATCGAGCAGTACCGGAAGAGCAACGGGCACTACCCGCCCACGCTGGTTGGGCTCTGGCAGGACTACCCGCTCGGCGTCATCGGCGTGCCGCGCTACGATTACGAGCCGGTCGGCGACACCTTCCAGCTCTCCTTCCGGATGGGCTCGACCGTCTTCGGCGCCGAGGAGGTCGTGGTCCGTCTTGGTGACGGCGCCCCCACGCTCCGCGACCGCATCCTCCGGGCGCTCGACGGCCTCGGAGGACAAGCTGCCGAAGCAGATCCTGACGCGCCAGTTCGCGCAGGGCTTCAC
>CAXBQV010000115.1:0-4333 GCA_963978265.1 uncultured bacterium
AGTCGCAACCGCTCGGCAAGGGGAAGGACGGCAACGACGTCTACCTTCGCGACATCTGGCCGACGCCGGCGGAAGTGCAGGCAACCATCGATGCTGCCATCGGTTCGCAGATGTATTTGGAGCGCTACGCCCACGTCTTCGACGGCGACAGCCGCTGGAAGTCGCTCGACATCCCCACCGGCGAAACGTTCACATGGGATCCACAGTCGACGTACGTGCGCAAGCCACCGTACTTCGACGGCATGCCGAAGCAGCCGCAACCCGTGCGCAACATCGCGAGCGCACGCGTGCTTGCAAAGCTCGGCGACTCCGTCACCACCGACCACATCTCTCCGGCGGGCAGCATCAAGCCGGAGACGCCGGCGGGGCAGTACCTGCTGTCGCACGGCGTGCAGAAGGCGGACTTCAACTCCTACGGATCGCGACGCGGCAATCACGAAGTCATGATCCGAGGCACCTTCGCCAACATTCGACTCCGCAACCAGTTGCTCGACGGGGTCGAAGGCGGGTTCACGCGCGACTTCACGCAGCCCGGTGGCCCGCAGGCGTACATCTACGACGCCTCGATGCGCTACCAGGCAGCCGGAACCCCACTCGTGATCCTCGCGGGCAAGGAGTACGGCTCCGGCTCATCGCGCGACTGGGCGGCGAAGGGCACGGCACTACTGGGTGTGAAGGCTGTCATCGCCGAAAGTTACGAACGCATCCATCGCAGCAACCTCATCGGTATGGGTGTCCTCCCACTGCAGTTCCCAACCGGGCAGCATGCCGACAGCCTCGGCCTCACCGGCACCGAGACCTTCGACATCGACGGCATTGATGCACTCAATGCGGGGTCGACACCGAAGACCGTTGCGGTGACGGCGACCCGCGAGGACGGCACTGTCATCGCCTTCGACGCGGTCGTGCGCATCGACACCCCCGGCGAGGCCGACTACTACCGCCACGGCGGCATCCTCCAGTACGTGCTGCGGTCGCTCATCTGATGTCAGAGGGGATCGCCATGATGCATCTATGGCGATCTCCAATTGGCCCGATGAGGTGTGGCAGCCGGAACGCCCCGGGTGGGAGCAGACGGCGGTCGAATGGCTGTTCAACTGGGTTGCTCCCGAACTGCGGCAGACAACCGCGTTCCGACGGTATCCACTGCTCCTGAGCCACCTTGTGCTGCATGACCTCCGCTCGATCATCGATGGCCATCGCACCGCCTATGCGAATGCCCGCCGGGTGCTTTCCGATGCGGTCGGCCCGGAATCCATCAGCCTGTGTCTCGCGGTTCTGGCAGCGGATGCCGCACGTTGGCAGACCCGGCTCACGCAGGCGGAGGCCATCCACGCGCGTTTGGCCGTGCAACCGGCGTCGATCGCATCCTGACGCGGGCCGCGCGCGGGAGCCGTAAACTGGATGAATGCGCTACCTGCCGAACATCTCCAAGCCGGCGGACCTGGCGCCTTTGCAGTACCCCGAACTCGACGTCCTCGCCACTGAGATCCGAGGCTTCCTCGTCGACAAGGTATCCAAGACCGGTGGTCATCTCGGACCCAACCTCGGTGTTGTTGAGCTCACGATCGCCATCCATCGCGTGTTCACCTCGCCGACCGACGCGATCGTCTTCGACACCGGACACCAGTCATACGTACACAAGATCCTGACCGGTCGAGTCGCGGGCTTCGACGCGCTCCGGCAAGAAGGCGGACTCAGCGGATATCCGTCTCGGCACGAGAGCAGTCACGACGTCGTCGAGAACTCGCATGCGTCGACAGCGCTCTCATGGGCGGACGGGATCGCGAAGGGCTGGGAGTTGCAGGGCCAACTCGGAACCCGACACGTGGTCGCCGTTGTCGGTGATGGCGCACTCACGGGCGGCATGTCATGGGAGGCGCTGAACAACATCGCCGCGGCGAAGCATCGACCACTCGTGATCGTCGTCAACGACAACGGCCGTTCGTACTCCGAAACGATCGGTGGGCTGGCCAGACTGCTGGCTGCTCGACGCTCGTTCGCCGTTGACGCGATCGAGGCGTTCCGCACGAACAAGTGGTACGAGCGGCTGCTCGGAATCGCGAAACGCACCATCTCCAGCACTCCAGTGGTTGGCGAAACCGCATACAGCTTTGCCCACGGCATGAAGAAGGGTTTGAAGGACATCGTCGCGCCACAGGGCATGTTCGAAGATCTCGGCCTCAAGTACATCGGTCCGATCGACGGGCATAACATCGAAGACCTCGAGCGGGCGCTCAAGCGCGCCAAGCAGTTCCAGGGACCGGTGCTCGTCCACGCGATCACCGAGAAGGGGCGCGGCTACCTCCCCGCGGCGGAGGATGAGCTCGAGAAGTTCCACGCCATCGGCAGCATCGATCCGGTCACCGGGCAACCGCTGAAGGAGAACGGCCGCACGTGGACGAATGCGTTCAGCGATGAACTCGTCGCACTCGGCAAGGAACGCTCCGATGTTGTCGCGATCACCGCTGCCATGCTCGGACCGACCGGCGTCGACCAGTTCCAGCGGACATTCCCGGATCGCACCTTCGATGTCGGCATCGCCGAGCAGCACGGTGCAACCTCTGCAGCGGGACTCGCATTCTCAGGTCTGCATCCGGTGTTCGCCGTGTATGCCACCTTCCTCAACCGCGCCTTCGATCAACTCATGATGGATTGTGCACTGCATAAGGCGGGGGTCACGTTCGTGCTCGATCGAGCCGGCGTTACTGGCGACGACGGTGCGAGCCACAATGGCATGTGGGACCTCGCGCTCTTGCGCATCGTTCCCGGACTCCGACTCGCCGCACCGCGGGACGCCGTAACGCTTCGCAAGGCACTCCGTGAGGCCGTGAACGTGTCGGATGCCCCGACAGTGCTGCGCTTCCCGAAGGGTGCGCTGTCGCCGGAGGTGCCGGCCATCCGCACGATCGGTGACATCGATGTGCTTGCGGATGCGGCCGAACCGCAGGTGCTCATCGTCGGGACTGGTGTCGGTGCCACCATCGGTGTGCATGTGGCAGAGAAACTCGCAGCGCAGGGGATTGGCGCGACTGTTGTCGATCCGGTGTGGGTGCTGCCGACCAACCCTGGTCTGTTGCCGCTCGCGCGCGGCAAGCACCTCGTCGTCAGTATCGAGGACGGCATCCGAGCAGGCGGTGTCGGCGAGGCGCTACAACGTGCGCTGCAGGACGACGGCATCACAACCCAGATCAAGGTGTTCGGGCTTCCGACGGAATTCCTCGACCACGCGTCGCGCGCATCTGTGATGACGAAAGTCGGAATGACATCGAGTCGGATTGCGCATGATCTCATCGGTGCCCTGTCCGGCGCACCGGAGCAGATCACCCAGCCTGCAACGCAGTTGTAATCGGCGCGACGAGGGCCGTGATCTGCCACGGTCTGGCGGCCGTCACCGACAGCATGCGTTCGACCGCATCTGCAGATTGCTGCATCGAGAAACCTTCCCAGCACAGGCGGCGGATGGTCTCAGGGGAGATGAGCACTTCAGGTTGGATCGCCAACGCTTCCGCGGTTGCGACAACTGCCGGCCGCACAACATCCCATCGTGCAGCGGCGTCGGGATTGCGCTGCGGCCAGGCCTTCGGTGGAGGGATCGCGCCGTCTGCCTGCGCCCGCTTCGGAAGTTCGACGTCGGGGAGAGCGAGCGCCGACTCGATTGCTGCCCACCAATACTCGGGATCCTTGCGTGCATTTCGGCTGTGCACCGGCCGCATGGCCGTCAGTTGTGCCTGCGATACCGGTGCGTGCTTCGCGATGTCGATGATCACCGAGTCGTGGAGTACGCGGCCAGCGCTGATGTCGAGGTCACGTGCCCTTGCATCGCGTGCCTCCCAGAGCGCTCGCACGATCGCCTGTTTGCGCGGATCGCGAATCGCATGGATGCCCGATGTTCGCCTCCATGCGTCGGGTCGAGGCTCGGGTCCTGTGAACGTGAGCAGCGTGGCGCGTTCCTGCTCATACCAATCGAGTCGGTCACGGTGTTCGAGTTCGGCGACGAGACGCTGGCGTCCATTGCCGGGCGCACCGTGGGCATGCTTGGCGACGCCATGCAGAACTACGCCACGATTGGACGCGAGGTGCTCGGCCCGGCCTACGCTGCGGCGTCCGTCCAGCAGCGGCGCGTGACGAAGGTGGGCCGCAACGAGCCGTGCCCGTGCGGCAGCGGCAAGAAGTTCAAGAACTGCTGCGGCAAAAATGCCTGATGCCGGCAACACTTCTCCCGATTTGTTGACGCGACTGAAACAACCGCTGCTCGCTTGGGTATTGCCGGTCATGTCGGGATTAATGCTCGGGTTTTCGTTTCCACCGTACACCTCGAGTGAACTCGCCT
>CAXBQV010000116.1:0-4130 GCA_963978265.1 uncultured bacterium
CGTCCTTGCACCTTGTATCCGCCGAGTTGGTGCACCGACTGGGGGGTGAGGCCGAGGTGGGCCATCACCTCAGCATCGTCGGCAAGCTCGGAACGCCGTGTACGTCTCGATGAACCGCTCCGGCCGCTCCACGTCGCGATTGAGCGCCCACTGCATACCACCGGTCCGGATGCGCACGACGCGGACGTAGGCCATCGCATCGAGGAACTCCTGCAGTTTCCCCGGGTCGACGTCGTACTCGATCGAGACGAGCACCGTGCCTTCGAGTTCCTCGTCGGACAACTGCGCATGCGGCTCCGGCCAGTAGTCGGCATGCGAGCGGTCGAGGGTCTCCACCTGTGTGAGCGGCACGATGCGTGCGACGGTGCTCGCAAGCGCGATGAGTGCGCCTGCCAACCAGTAGCTCTGCTGCAATGTCATGACCGTCGCGAAGTATCCCCACAGCGCCGCTCCGATCGCCTGACCGCCGAACAGCACGACCGTGTTGATGGCGACGCCGCGGGAACGAACCCACGACGGCAGATACAGCTGCAACGACCCACCGATCGTGGAGAGCGTTCCGATCCAGCCGAACCCCGCGATAGCAAGCAGTGGCACCGCCTGCCACACCGACGACGTGAAACTCAGCGCAACTTCGGCGATTGCATACGAGAACATGGCGATGCCGACGACGACGTTCGTCTGCCACACCGCGCGCAATCGCGGCAACGACATCGCACCGGCGATCGCGCCGACGCCGAGCGCCCCCAACAGAATTCCGTATGCGCCGACGTCGAGACCGAGTTGACGCTTCGCCACGAGCGGCAGCAGGGCCCAGATCGCCTGCGCCGGGATGGTGAAAAGGATGGTGCGCAACAGGAGTTTGCGGATGTGCGGCGAATGCCACACGTAGCGCGTGCCGGCAATGAGGGCCGGACGGAATTGCTCGCGCGGCGCGGTGCGCTGCTTCGGATCATGCTTCCAGCGCACAAGGGTGAACACGTAGACGCCGATGGTTGCCGCATTGATGGCGAACACCAGCGGTATGCCGTACGCCGCGACGAGTACGCCTGCGAGCGCCGGTCCGATCGCCCGGGCGATATTGGCGCTGAGACCGGACATGGTCGCCGCCATCGGGACCTGCTCGCGCGGCACGAGTTCCACCACCGAGGACTGGAACGGGATCAGCGAGATCGCCGTACCGGTGCCGAGCAGGAAGATGAGGAGGAGCAGCAGATACGGCGGTATCGCATCGACGACCACCCACGTCGCCAGCAGGGTGCCGACGAACAGTTGCAGGGATTGGACGACGATCATCATCCGACGGCGGTCGACGTTGTCGGCGACGATGCCAGCCGGCAGCGCGAAGAGTGCGAACGGCAAGGTCATCGCCGTCTGGATGAGCGCGATGAGATGAGTGGCATCGGGCCGATCGATGAGCAGCCATTGGGCGCCGACCATCTGCATCCACATGCCGATGTTGCTGACAACCATCGCGAAGAACAGCGCACGGAAGGCGGGAATCCGGAGCGGCGACCACGCGCTCAAAGCATCAGCCACGGGGCCCATTCTGGCGTGCCCCGTGGCTGATGGCGAACCCCCTACATGTTGCCGGTGGCGAGCACTCCTGCGAACAGCTGCCAGGCCAGCGCTGTTTTCGCGATGAATGAGAGCGTGATGTACGTCCGTTCACCGGCGAGGTAGTCGGCGAACTTACCCACCTGCTTGTACTGCAGCCATTGCACGAGTGCGAAACTGTTGAAGAACAGGAACAGCGAGATGACAACGCCGTAGACGAAGCCCGGAGGTTCGGCAGTGCTACCGGGAGCGATGAGCAGGAAGAACATGGCGATCCACGGCACGATGCCGGCGATGCAACCGAACCAGAACGGCAGCAGTCCGCCCTTGCCCGGTTCCTCGTACTTCTCCTGCAGCCAGCCGAAAAGGATCATCGAGATGTTGCAGCCGGCCAGGCCGAGCAGTGCTACGAGATCCCAGATGGAGTTCACGAGTCCGATGAGCACGATCATGAGCGTCGAGGAGAACGCGTACTCCACCCAGCGGGCGATGTTGCGCTTGTTCGCGAGATCGTTGCCGTAGCGGGAGAAGCCGGGCCCCGACACCCAGAAGTGTGCAAGCGCACTCATGAGCGAGAAGACTGCAACAGCGAACCCGTAGGGAATCGAGAACTGCTCGATCTCCGCAAACTTCACACCGGGAACCGGCGGACCCTCGAGGAAACGCCCGAAGATCGGGAACGACAGATCGTTGGTGAGCACCAGAATTGTGATGCCCTGCAGCAGGTGGAAGGCACCCGCGATGATGTTGTATCGACGCAGCCTGGCGAGTCGTTCGACTGGCACCGGCGTCGGAGTGCTTACGGCCATAGGAGCCCCCTCAGAGCGGTGGATCTGCAGTTAGTGGTCGTGCTGGGAACATGCTGGCGTACCACCCGGCAAACGGTGTCGGTTCCGCGCAATCACCCGGTAAACGATCTGTGAAATCCCCCGGATTCCCGGTAGACGTAAGCACCCGCCGAGCGGCTTCCACGCGCCACCGGCGTCCCACAGGAACCCGGCAACTGCGTCCGCACCGCTCCTGATCCGACCTGCAGCGTCGATGTACTGCAGGGCGGCGGCGCATACCTCAGTTGTGAGACCGAGCCGTTGGAGATCGGCGTGCTGGTAGGCCACCACGTCAGCGCCGGAAGGTATGCGGCGCTCCGCCAGCCTCGCCGCTGTCGTGCAGAAGCCGCAGTCACCGTCGAACACCAAGGTCGCCATCGCACACCTCCATCACCGCATCAGATTCACGGCAGCCATCGCCGTGAAGACGAGCACCATTCGCTTGAACGACTCGAACGTCATCCGGTTTGCCAGCCGCAGCCCGAGCACTGCACCCAACAGCATCGCAGGTGCACAAATAAGCGCAATCCGGAGCGCGTGCGCGGTGAGCAGGCCGAGGCCGATACTGAACGGAAGCTTCGAGAGGTTGATGACGAAGAACAACCAAGCCGTCGTACCGAGGAAGCCCTTGATTTCCGCCTTGGCGCTCAGCAGATAGAGATTCATGACCGGGCCGCCCGCGTTGGCCAACATGCTCGTGAAACCGGCAGTGGAGCCGGCCGCATTCGTCAACCAGCGCGGAAGGCGACGATCGACCACGAGCGCCGGCTTCCGCCCCTGTGCGAATTGCATCACCGTCAGGACCAGCAGCACCGCTCCGAGGGAGCGTCGGAACGTCGTTGCATCGACATACGCCATGAAGACGACGCCGAGACCAATACCAACGAACACCGCCGGCAGCAGTCGACGGATCACCTGCCAGTCTGCGTGTGCACGATACGCGGTGATGGCCACGAGGTCGCCGCCGATGAGCAACGCCAGGACCATGCCCGTGGATTCGCCCACCGGCATCACCGATGCCGCGATCGCTGCAACAAACGGCCCGATGCCATTGAGCGCCGTCTTGCTCAATCCGGAGAGCAGTGCCGCAGTCAGCAGCAGCGCCCACTGCAGGGCGTCGAACATCAGCTCTGCGTCGGGAACCCGAGGTTGATGCCGCCGTGGCTGGGATCGAGCCAGCGCGACGTGATCACTTTGCCTCGGGTGTAGAAGTTCACACCCTCCATGCCGTGGGCATGCGCATCACCGAACAACGAATGCTTCCAACCACCGAAGGAGTAGTAGGCAACGGGCACGGGGATTGGCACATTGACGCCAACCATGCCCACTTCGATCTCGTTCTGGAACCGACGTGCCGCACCGCCGTCATTCGTGAAGATGGCGGTGCCGTTGCCATATTGGTGCGCATTGATGAGCGCGACGCCCGCTTCGTACGACGGCACACGCACGACCGACAGCACCGGCCCGAAGATCTCGTCGGTGTAGATGGTCATATCCGTCTTCACATGGTCGAACAGTGTCGGGCCGAGCCAGAATCCGCCTGCATCCCCGTCCACCTGCGGATTGCGTCCATCGACCACCAACGTCGCGCCTGACTCCACACCGGCATCAACGTACGACGACACCTTGTCGCGATGCTGCTTCGTCACGAGCGGACCCATGTCGCACCCTCGGCGACGTCACCGTCGGCACCGAGGATGTCGTCATCACCGAGACACCGCGCGAAGGATGGTCGGTCGCGAAGGA
>CAXBQV010000117.1:0-4126 GCA_963978265.1 uncultured bacterium
AAGGGTTGGGCTGTTCGCCCATTAAAGCGGTACGCGAGCTGGGTTCAGAACGTCGTGAGACAGTTCGGTCCCTATCCGCCACGCGCGCAAGAGTTTTGAGAAGACCTGCCCCTAGTACGAGAGGACCGGGGTGGACGAACCTCTGGTGTGCCAGTTGTCCTGCCAAGGGCACGGCTGGTTGGCTACGTTCGGAAGAGATAACCGCTGAAAGCATCTAAGTGGGAAACTCGCTTCAAGATGAGAACTCTCACAGGGTTAACCTGGTAAGGGCCGCAGTAGATGACTGCGTTGATAGGCCGGATGTGGAAGCGTGGCAACACGTGGAGCTGACCGGTACTAATAGCCCGAGGGCTTGCCACTTTTTATGAACTTTGATGTTCGCGTCCACTGTGCGGTTCCCGAGTTACGGTCGGGAATCACGACCCAACTCAATAGAGTTTCGGCGGCCATGTCGAAGGGGAAACGCCCGGTTACATTCCGAACCCGGAAGCTAAGCCCTTCAGAGCCGATGGTACTGCACTTGCGAAGGTGTGGGAGAGTAGGACGCCGCCGGGCATTCTTTCCGAAAGGGGTCACATTTGTGGCCCCTTTCGTGTTTTACACCTCAATTCAATAGCGTGAAGGAATTCCCCATGGCATACAACGACAATCGAGGCAGTGGCCGCGAACGAGACGATCGACTTGGCAGCAGCGGCCGTGGCGGCCCTTCACGCGGTTCGTCATCGTCCCGCGGCAGTTCCTCGACTTCCCGCGGCGGTTCGTCCCGCGGACGTGACGAACGTCCGAACTTCTCCTCACGCCGTGATGATGACCGGCGTCCGCGTCGTGATGAAGATCGTGGTGAACGCCGTTCGTTCGGTGATCGTGATCGCCGTCCCGCCGGAGATGATCGTCGTCCGCGTCGTGACGACGATCGTCGTGGCTCTTTCTCTGACCGTGATCGTCGCTCGAGCAGCGATGATCGGCGTCCGCGGCGTGATGACGATCGTGGTGAACGCCGTTCGTTCGGTGATCGTGATCGCCGTCCCGCCGGAGATGATCGTCGTCCGCGCCGCGATGACGACCGTCGTGGGGGAGAGCGCCGCCCGTTCCGCGCGGACGATCGTCGTGGCGCGTTCCGTGAACGTCCGACGCGCGACGTCGAGGACACCCGCGCCAAGCGCAGCGGAGATCTCGAGAAGTTGCCTCCGATTCCGGAAGACATCGACGTCTCGGTCCTTCCGAAGCCGGTGCTCGCTGAACTCAAGGCGCTGTCGCCCGGCCTCAGCCGTTTCCTTATGGAGCATCTCACTTGCGCCCTCAACGCCATGGAAGCCGAGGATTGGCAGCTCGGTTTGGCGCATGCACGGGCCGCGCGGAGCCGCGGTGCTCGCATCGCCGTTGTGCGCGAAACATGCGGTATCGCCGCATACCATTGCCAGGAGTGGGCAGAAGCGCTTTCCGAACTCCGCACATACACCAGAATCACCGGTCGACCGGACAACCTGCCTGTCATGGCCGATTGTGAGCGCGGATTGGGACGCCCCGAACGGGCGCTCACACTCGCACGATCGCAGGATGTCGGTCGCCTCGATGTCGAAGGCCGCGTGGAAATGCGCATCGTCGCAGCGGGAGCGCGCCGTGACATGGGACAACTTGATGCTGCGATCGCGACGCTCGAATGCAAGGAACTGAATTCGAAATCGACGGATCCGTGGTCTGCGCGAATTCGGTACGCCTATGCCGAGATGCTGCTTGCCGCCGGCCGCAAGGACGAGGCGCGTGACTGGTTCGTGAAGGCGGCTCTTGTCGATGCCGAGGAACTCACCGACGCTGCGGAACGGGCCGTCCACATCACCGGCTGATCCACAATGCAGAGGCCGCGGTCATTGCCCACAGTGCGATGCGCCGCGGCTTCGTCGTATCGGAGGTGCTGCATACCGTCGCCGACGGAGGTCCACATGACGAACTACATCAGACTCGAAGGCCGCTTCAGTGGCGAGGCCGAGCTTCGAACTCTGCCAAGCGGGGACGAGATTGCTGTCTTCCGCATCGTTGTTCCCCGTGCCGTTGACGGAAGAGTCGACACGTTCGACTGCCAGGTGAACACGGCCGTCTTACGGCGAAAAGTGTTGAAAATCAACGATTCTTCGGAGATCCGCGTGGAAGGGGCGCTGCATCGAAGATTCTGGCGCGGCAGCGCAGGACTGGCAAGCAGGTACGAGGTCGAGGTGAAGTCGTTGCAGCGCATTGGCTAGGCTCGGGATGTGCAGTACGCGGGATACATCCTCGATCTGGACGGTGTCGTGTACATCGGTGCGGATGCCGTGCCATATGCCATCGAGTCGTTGAATGCCGCAGCGTCGCGAGGTGTTCGTCTGACGGCGGCCACGAACAATGCCAACCGTCCCGCTGCGGACGTCGCCCACCACCTCACCGATCTCGGACTGCAGATCGCGGAACGCGATGTCGTGACGAGCGCGCAGGCAGCGGCTGCCGAACTCGCACGCATGCTGCCTGCCGGCGCGGAGGTATTGGCAGTAGGCGGTCCCGGTGTCGCGTGGGCACTCGAAACTGCCGGGCTCCGTCCGTTGCGCGCTTCGGCGGAACTCGCTGTCGGTGACGATGTCGCCCGACGAGCCGCTGCGGTGATGATGGGGTACGGACCTGCCGTTGCCTGGCACGATCTCGCAGCTGCGAGTTGGGCAATTCAGCGCGGTGTCCCGTGGATGGCCACGAACACGGATAGCACCGTCCCAACACCCTTCGGTCGCGCACTCGGCAACGGATCGCTCGTGCGGGCGCTGATCCATGCGACCGGCTGTGAGCCGCTGATTGCGGGAAAACCCCAACCGACCCTGTTCGAGACCACCATCGCCGAAATCGGTACGCGAGATGTCCTTGTGATCGGCGATCGCTTCGATACCGACATCGACGGCGCGGCAGCGTGCGGCATCGATTCCATGCTGGTGCTGACCGGCGTGCATGGACTCGCGGAATTGGCAGCGCAACCCTTCGAACGTTGGCCCCAATTCATCGCTCAGGATCTTCGCTCGCTGACGGCAGATGTCGTCACCGTCGAACGCGATGGCGAATCCGTGTCAACTGCGTCGGATCACCCACTCGCGACGGCCGTCGTGGTGGCTGCCCGGGACCGAATGGGGCAGCACCTCGAGCGTCCGGCATACGTCGCGACCGAGGCAGTCGCACCGGTGGTGGATGTTCGCCCACTGCTCGCTGCAGCCGGTAGCGTTCGGCCATGACCATCGAGCACCCCGAAGAGGAGCAGCTGCCGCTCGTCGCGCAGCCGTGGACCCCGACCGGAGACGTCCGCGTGGACAGCGCGGTCGAGCTCGTCGGAGATCTCGCAACGCTGCCCACAGCCGACCACCTTGCGGTGTTCGAGGATGTGCACCGCCGACGTGTCGACGATGGCGTGGACGGCGTCGAGCCGCAGCCCGTCGAAACGATAGTCGCGCAGCCACGCCACCGCGTTCTCGATGGCCTCGCGCGTGACGATGTCGCGCGGTTTGAGGTCCTTGCGGATGGCCTCCAACAACACTTGGGCCGACTCTTTGGCCGAGTTCATTTTCTCGTCGTGCGGGTTGGCCATGGTCGAGGAGTAGGGCAGGGACATGCCCATGGCCTCAAACGCGCTGGACATGGTGTTGGCGGTGTACATGCCGCCGCATGAACCGGTGCCCGGGATGGCGCGCTTTTCGATCTCTTTGAGGTCCTCATCGCTGAGTTTGCCGGCCGCGTTTTGGCCCACGGCTTCGAACACACTGACGATGTTGAGTTCTTGGTCTTTGTAGTAGCCGGGCAGGATGGTGCCGCCGTAAACATAAATGCCGGGCACATTGGCGCGCAATATGCCCATCATGCCGCCAGGCATGTTTTTGTCGCACCCGCCCACCACCAGCACGCCGTCCATCCACTGGCCTTGCACGCAAGTCTCGATGCAATCGGCGATGACTTCGCGGCTCACCAGGCTGTATTTCATGCCTTCGGTGCCCATGGCCATGCCGTCAGAGATGGTGGGAGTGCCGAAAATCTGCGCATTGCCCCCCGCTTCTTCGATGCCAGCGACCGCAGCATCGGCCAACTTTTGCAGGCCGCTGTTGCAAGGCGTGATGGTGCTGTGGCC
>CAXBQV010000118.1:0-4077 GCA_963978265.1 uncultured bacterium
GGTTGCCGCCTGGTGGCTCGGCGAGGACACCGAAATGGTGGTGTTGCTCGCAGACCAGATTTCGCCACCACTCGTCGAACAGCGCGTGAGCGATCTTGTGGACATCCTCGCGGTCTACGTGGCGGGGGTGCTTGCTGCATCCGATCCGCGCAATCGCAGTCGCCGTTTGCGCCAGGTGACCTCCGCGCCAGATCTCTCGGAGCGACAGTTGCAGACCCTGCGGCTGCTCGAACGCAATTTCACCATGCGCCAGATCGCAGCGCGCATCGGGTTCAGCGAATCGACGGTTCGCATGGAATCCCTCGCGATCTACCGCGCACTCGGTGTACACGACAGACGAGGTGCCGTTTCCATGGGCCGCACACTGGGACTGCTTGGGCCGGATGGCGAAGCGCCCTCGTTTGAACACAACTGAACAGCGTGGGGACCGGGTTGGCAGTACCCGGCTTCCAGCATGAGCACGGCGCCGTGCCGACAATGTCGGTGCGGCGCCGACGCATGTGATGCCCGTACGCTGCCGTCATGCCGGCGGGGAACCTCAGCGATCAGATCGCACGCTCGCTGCGAGCGTCGATCATCTCGGGCCAGATGGTGCCCGGCGTCACCTACTCCGTTCCCGCACTCGCCGAGGAGTTCGGTGTCTCGTCGATGCCGGTGCGCGAAGCCGTGCTTGCGCTCGTACAGCGCGGGCTGATGTCCGCCGTACCGAACAAGGGTTTCCGTGTCGTCGAGCTCACCGACAAGGACCTCGACGACATCATGGAACTGCGACTGATGCTGGAGGTGCCGGCCGTCGTCAACGCATCATCCGCTGTCACCGACAAACTCATGGTGGAACTTCGCAAGATCGCAAAGGACATCGCGCGGGCAGCGAAATCCGGGCAGCTTGTGGACTATCTGGAAGCGGATCGACATTTCCATCTCACGCTGACTGCACTCGCCGACAACCCCCGCTTGAACGACATCATCGACGACCTGCGATCACGCAGCCGACTGACCGGGCTCGGCACGTTGGTGGAGCGCGGTGCGCTCACGGAATCCGCCCACGAACACGTCCAGATGCTCGATGCGATCGCAGCCGGCGACACGAAGACGCTCCACGAACTCATGGACCGGCACATCCGCCACTCGCGCGGAATCTGGGCCGGTCGTGCGGAGAACGCCTAGCGGAACGAGAAGCGGTTCGGACTGAACGGCGCAAGCCGTTCCGGTACCCGACGCGTTTCCACCATCTCGACGACAGCAGTCGCAGTGGCCGGCGCGAGGGTGACGCCGTACATGCCGTGACCGGATGCAACGTATGCGTTGTCAAACGTTCCAAGCTTGCCGACGATGCTGAGGCTGTCGGGGGTCATCGGACGGAATCCGGCCCACGGCTCGTCGCTGGGCTCTGGTGCATCCCAGTTCGACAGGAACGACGACGGCGCCTTCCGGATCGCATCGACACGCACGGCGTTGACGTTCGGATTGAATCCGCTGAACTCCATGGTGCCCGCCAAGCGCAATGCGGATCCGAGCGGTGTGCCGACGCACTTGCGCTCGGTGAACGAAATCGCCTGCCGCAACTGCACCGGCGGATTCGCGTATTCGATGCTGTAGCCCTTGCCCGGTTGAATCGGCAACGTGACACCGAACTGTTTGGCCACGCGCGCACTCCACACGCCTGCTGCGACAACGACGGCGTCGCAGAGGATGCGACCATCTGGAGTCTTCACGGCAGTGATGTGGTCGCCGGCTTTCACCACGCCTTCGAACGGTGTGTTCTCCTTGAACTCGACGCCCATCTGCCGTGCGCGTGCTACGAGCGCCGGTGTGATCGTTTCGGAGCGGATGCCGCGTTCGAACGGGTAGTAGATGCCCGCCTTCACATTGTCGGAGAGCGCCGGCTCCTGTTCGCGCAGTGCGTCGCCCTTGAGTCGACGCGGTTCGAGACCGGCGGCTTCGACGATGTCGAGATCGTGTGCATGGTGCTCGTACTTCTCCTCCCCGAGGAAGGCCATCAGCAGGCCCTGGCTGTACATCTCGAACCTGATGCCGTCGCGCTGGTACTCGTCGAACCACTGCATCGAGTCGGCGAAGAATCCGATGTTCGCGCGGAGTCCGGCGCGGTAGTCGTTGGCATTGCATTTTGCGGCGGTCTGCAGGAGGAAGCGCACGAACGGCAATGACGGCTGCGGCTTGATGTACAGCGGGCTGTCGGGCTTCAGCATCCATTTCAGCCCTTGGAGCACCATCCCGGGTGCGGCGACCGGGCCGGTTTCCGCAGGGCAGATCCAGCCGGCGTTCCCCCACGACGCGCCCTGGCCGATGTGACCGGCCTCCAGCACCACGACTTCATGACCGTTGCGGGCAAGGTGGTACGCGCTCGCAGCACCGATGACTCCTGCACCTATGACGACAACTCGCACGTCACGCACACTACCCCTCGGCCAGATCGCTGTAGTATATTACTGTAGTATATTACACACGACCCCGGAGGTTCCCATGTCCCGCCAGCCCTGGCACGGTGTGCTCACCGCCACCGCCCTGCCGTTCAAGCCCGATCTCAGCGTCGACTTCGACCGTTTCGCAGCACATGTCGCATGGCAAGCGGAGATGGGATGCGACGGCGTCGCGGTCAACGGATCGCTCGGCGAGTACCAGACACTGACTCCGGACGAGCGCGCAAAGGCAGTCGAGATCGCGGTGCAAGCGGCACCAAAGGGGTTCGTCGTGATGCCGGGCGTCGCCGCATACGGCACCGCCGAATCCGTCCGCTGGGCCGAGCAGGCCGCGAAAGCGGGTGCACAGTGCGTCATGCTGCTACCGCCGAACGCGTACCGCGGCGACGACCGTGCCGTGCTGCAGCACTACAAGGAAGTCGCGGCCGTCGGCCTCCCGATCGTCGCGTACAACAATCCGATCGACACGAAGATCGATCTTGTACCGGGCATGCTCGCGAAACTCCACGAACTCGGCTACATCAAGGCGGTCAAGGAATTCACCGGCGATGTCCGCCGCGCATACGAGATCCGCGAACTCGCACCGGAGCTCGATCTCATGATCGGTTCCGACGACGTCCTCCTCGAGCTCGGCATCGCCGGCGCGGTCGGCTGGGTCGCGGGCTACACGAATGCTTTCCCGAAGTCGACGATCGAGCTGTACAAACTGTCGCTCGCGCGCGACGTTGAGAAGGCGCTTCCGCTGTACCGACTCATGCACCCACTGCTGCGCTGGGACTCGAAGACGGAGTTCGTCCAGTCCATCAAACTGTCGATGGACATGGTTGGTCGGTACGGTGGACCCTGTCGTCCACCGCGTCAGCCGCTGACGCCCGAACAGGAGAAGTCGGTGCGTGCTGTCACCCAAGCCGCGATCGATGCAGGTCTGAACTAAATGGCATACACGAAGCGCTTCGTCGCCGTCGACTCCCATACCGAGGGCATGCCGACGCGCGTCATCACCGAAGGCGTCGGAGAGATCCCCGGCGCCACCATGTTCGACAAACGCCGGTATTTCATGGAGCACATGGATGACATCCGGCTGTTCCTCATGAACGAGCCACGCGGTCACAGTGCCATGAGCGGCGCGATCCTGCAGCCGTCGACGCGGCCCGACTGCGACTGGGGCGTCGTCTACATCGAGGTCTCCGGATGTCTGCCGATGTGTGGCCACGGCACCATGGGTGTTGTCACCGTGTTGATCCACGAACAGTTGGTGGAGGTCCACGAACCGATCACGACGATCCGACTCGACACCCCCGCCGGTCTTGTTATCGCGACTGCCGAGGTGCAGGACGGCAAGGCCCAGAACGTCACACTCACGAATGTGCCGTCGTTCTCGGTCGGACTCGGCAATGTGGTGGAAGTGCGGGGCTTCGGTGAGATCCGCTACGACATGGCGTTCGGCGGCAACTTCTACGGCATCATCCCGACGTCGGCGTTCGGCATCGAGCACGACCGTCGCAACAAGCACGCGATGCTCGACGCCGCACTCAGGACAATGGACGCGATCAACGCAGTGAACGAACCCGTGCATCCGGAGAATCCGGAGATCCGCGGCGTGCACCACATCTATCTGGAAGCGCCGGGCTCGGAT
>CAXBQV010000119.1:0-4014 GCA_963978265.1 uncultured bacterium
AAGGAAGGCGACAGCGCCGAAACCGAACTCGCGACGGCCTATGGCGCGCTGCAACCGTGGCGCACCGACGACGACCTCGACGACGAGGACGACGAATGAGCCGCGCCGCCATCGCCGATGCGAAGCGGATCGTCGTGAAGATCGGTTCGTCGTCGCTGAGCTCACGTGACGGCGGCCTTGATATCTCCCGACTCCGCACGTTCGTCGATGCAATTGCTGCACGGCGGCGGGAAGCGGAGATCGTCGTCGTGTCTTCCGGTGCCATCGCCACCGGTCTCGCACCGCTGCAACTCTCCAAACGCCCATCGGACCTCCCAACGCAGCAGGCGGCCGCTGCAGTGGGTCAGGGCCTTCTGCTCTCGCAGTACACGCAGGCATTCGCCGAACACGGACTCGTGGTCGCGCAGGTGCTGCTCACTGTTGACGACATGAGCCGCCGGTCGCAGCACGCGAACGCGCAGCGCACCTTCCTCCGACTACTGGAATTCGGGACCGTGCCCATCGTCAACGAGAACGACACCGTCGCAACTGCCGAAATCCAGTTCGGCGACAACGATCGGCTCGCTGCGCTGGTGGCGCACGTCATCCGTGCAGACGCACTCATTCTGTTGTCCGATGTGGACGGCCTGTACGACGGCCCGCCCGGGGAGGGTGCCACGCTGATCCGCGACATCCGGTCGAGCGCTGATCTCGAGGCGGTGAAGATCGGCGGCATCGGCAACGCCGGCGTCGGCCGTGGTGGTATGGCGACCAAGGTGGACGCCGCACGCATTGCGACAGCTGCCGGCATCCCCGTGGTACTCACGAATGCCGAACAGGTACAGCCTGCATTGGCAGGTGAGGGCGTCGGCACCTACTTCCATCCGGCGTCCGAACGCCGATCCACTCGCTTCCTGTGGCTCGAGTATGCGACGTCGATCCGAGGGGCGATCACCGTGGACGCGGGGGCGAAGAACGCGCTGCAGAAACGAGGCTCGTCGCTGCTCGCCGCTGGTGTGACCGGTGTCGACGGCGAATTCACAGCCGGTGACCCCGTCGAGGTCCGCGACGATCACGGCACCGCCTTCGCGCGCGGCATCGTGAACTTCGATGCGGACGACCTGCGGGCAATGCGCGGACGAACGACGACTGATCTTGCGGCGGAACTCGGCGAGGAATTCGGCCGGGAAGTCATTCATCGCGATGATCTCGTGCTCATGCGGCGGGGCTGATATGTCCGACGTCCTCGCTGCCTGTGAACGTGCTCGCGCCGCGAGTCACGCGCTGTCCATCGCGACGAAGGCGGAGAAGGACCGAGCGCTCGCTGCAATCGCGGATGCGATCGAGGCGCACGGGGAATCCCTGATCGCTGCGAATGCGAAGGATGTTGCAGCAGCGGTCGCTGCCGGCACCGACGCAAGCATCATCGACCGGCTCACACTGGACGCACCGAGATTGCAGACGATTGCCGCCGCGGTCCGCGACGTGATTGCGATCGCCGATCCGGTGGGGGAGCGCATTCGCGAGTACACGCTGCCAAATGGACTCCACATCGAGCAGATCAGGGTGCCGATGGGCGTCGTGGCGATGATCTACGAAGCGCGACCGAATGTGACGGTCGACGCCGCATCGCTCTGCCTCAAGAGTGGCAACGTCGCACTCCTTCGAGGGTCTGCATCGGCGGTGCACTCCAACACCGCAATCGCAGACATCATGCGCGATGCAGTGCGCGCGACGGGCCTTCCATCCGACATCATCCAGCTGGTGCCCGGCACTTCGCACGCGGACGTCCAAGAGCTCATCACGGCGCGAGGGCTCGTCGACGTGGTCATTCCTCGTGGCGGTGCGGGCTTGATCGAATCGGTCGTTATGAACAGCACCGTTCCGGTGATCGAGACCGGTATCGGCAACTGCCACGTGTATGTCGACGCTTCCGCAGACCTTGAGAAGGCGGCGGCGATTGTGGTCAACTCGAAGGCTCAGCGATACACGGTCTGCAACACCGCCGAATCGGTATTGGTGCATCGTGACATCGCAGACGTGTTCCTCCCGATCCTCGTGCAAGCGCTGGCCGCTGCACACGTGACCATCCACGGTGATGCCGATTTCCGCGCCGCCGCAGCGGCACTCGACGTGTCTGTGGTTCCAGTGACGGACACGGACTGGGCAACGGAGTACTACTCGCTCGACATCGCAGCCGGCGTCGTCGAATCGATCGACGACGCGATTGCGCACATCCGTCGTTGGTCGACAGGCCACACGGAGGCGATCGTCGCAACCGATGCTGGCGCCATCGCAACCTTCACCGCCGCGATCGATGCGGCAGCAGTCATGGTGAACGCATCCACCAGGTTCACCGACGGCGGCGAATTCGGCTTCGGTGCCGAGATCGGGATTTCCACTCAGAAGCTCCACGCACGCGGACCCATGGGTCTGCCCGAACTCACGTCCTACAAGTACGTCGTCACGGGTGACGGCCACACGCGGGGCTGATGCATTAGCATCGGACCATCTGAAAGGACCCCGTATGAACGCTGCGATCGTGCTCGCCGAGGAAGCCGCCAACATCATTCCGGGTGAGCCGTGGATGTACGGTCTTGGTGCGCTCGCAACGCTCGTGCTCGCGCTCTTCCTGGTCTCGCGCCTCAATCCGAACCGGTAGGCATGGTCCGTCGCGTCGGCCTGCTCGGTGGCACCTTCGATCCACCGCACGCCGCGCACGTGAAGATCGCACGAGCCGTGCTTGCCGCCGGCCTCGTCGATGACGTCGTCGTGGTTCCCGCCGGTGATCCATGGCAGAAGCCCGAGGTCACTCCTGCGCTGCATCGACTCGAGATGACGCGTGCCGCTTTCACCGGGGAGTCGCACTGCACCGTCTCCGATATCGAGGTGCAACGCACAGGTTCCACGTACGCATTCGACACCCTCACGTCGCTGACTGCTGACAACGTGCAACTGCGGTACATCGTCGGATCCGACACGTTGGCCGCACTCGATACGTGGCATCGCATCACGGATGTCGTTCGGTTGTGCGACTTCCTCGTCGTTCCACGGCCGGGCGTCCCGATCGAAGCGCCGCCGATCTCGCACTTGCAGTACACCGTGGTTCCGATGGAGCCGATCCACCTCTCCTCAACCGATGTGCGCGACGCGCTCATGGCCGGCGGTCCACGCCCGGATTCGATCCCCGACCGTGTGTGGTCCTACATCGCGTCGCACCAGTTGTACGGCGTGCAGCACTCGACGTTGCGCCGACCATTGCTCACCGCAGGTTTCACCGTCTTGGCAGCCGTTGCAGTCCTCCTCTCGGTGTTCACGCTTGCTCGGAGCGGCGTCTTCGACACCAGGGCAGAGACGCCGCAGCGGATCGCGTCGGGCTGGGTCGCCATCGGCGTTCGCGCGCCGCAGTCCCAAGGCGGTGTCGTGACCGTGCTCCCTGTCGGCGGACCCACCGCCGAGGTGCAGCCACTGCGCAGCGGCACCGCTGGCGATGCACTTCGCATCAACGATGTGCAGGCACTCCGGGATGTTGTCGGAACCGCACTGCAACGTCCGATGGCCGGCTCCGTGATCTTCGACCGGCTCGCGTTCGCCGGCCTCGTCGACGGCGTCGACGGCATCGACATCGAAGGTCGTCGACTCTCCGGCATCGCCGCCGCGGACTACGTGCTCGAGGATCCGTACGGCCGACACCTCTACACCGCCCTCACCGCACTGCTGCGTGAGCTGCCGGGCGACGAGCCGAAACTCACCGGTCTTGTCCGCTCGCTCGGTTCGGCGATGAAGGGCACTGCCGGTTCGTCCACGGTTGTGCAGTGGCTGGAATTCTGGAAGACCCACCTGTGAGAGGATTCGGTTCTTCCGAAGGAGTTCCGAGTGGCAGCAACCGAACGTGCGCTTGATTGGACCAAGCGCGCTGCGCAGGCGGCGTCGGACAAGAAGGCCACCGACATCGTCGCCATCGACGTCTCGGAGAAGCTCGCCATCACCGACGTCTTCCTCATCCTCACCTCATCGACACCTGCGATGTGCTCA
>CAXBQV010000120.1:0-3980 GCA_963978265.1 uncultured bacterium
GCGAGATGTCCTTGTGATCGGCGATCGCTTCGATACCGACATCGACGGCGCGGCAGCGTGCGGCATCGATTCCATGCCGACTCCGCTTCAGTGGGTGCGACTCATCACCGCGCACCGCGCGAAGGGGCTCGAGTGGAAGCACGTCTTCGTCGCGAACGTCACCGAGTCGGTGTGGCCGGACCTCCGTCGTCGATCCGCGCTGCTCGATGTCGACCGCCTCACCGCCGACGGGTTGATTCTGCCGCGCAGCCGGCAGTCCCTCTTCGAGGAGGAGCGCCGGTTGTTCTTCGTCGCTTGCACGCGCGCACGGCAGACGCTCGTCGTTTCCGGTATCGGCGGCGTCGACGCCGACGCGCAGCAGCCATCGCGGTTCCTCGACAACCCGGTGGTGCCACCGGTGGTCGTCGAGGGCCGCCCGGCGCGCATCGACTCGTCGATCGACCTCATTGCGACGCTCCGTCGTACTGCCACGTCCGCGGACAGCTCCCCGGCACTCCGGCAGGCGGCGATCGAACGACTCCGCTCGCTCGCGGCCGAGCACGACGAGGCAGGGCATGCACTATTCCCCGAAGCGAACTGGCGCACATGGTGGGGAGCACACGATGTCACGAGCAATGAGGTGCCGGTGGACGCGCCCGAAGCGCCGCTGTACGTCCGCGGTTCATCGCTCGAATCGCTCACGAAGTGCAGTCTGAAGTGGCTGCTCGAGCAGAAGGTGCACGCAGACGTCCCGAAGAACAGCGCACTCGTGTTCGGTTCCGCTATCCACGCGCTCACCGATGCGGTGGTGAAAGGTGGGCTGCCGGCGGATGCCGATGTGCTCGCTGCCGAACTGCGGGCGGTGTGGAACGACGCCGGTTACGAATCGATGTGGCAGTCGGAGCATGATTTCGAGGAGGGCGTTGCCGCGATCGGTCGCTTCCTGGCGTTCCAGCGCGACCACGCAGCAACGCCAACCTTGAGTGAAGTCGACTTCAATGCGGTCGTCGATGTACAGACACCATCGGGACGCGTCGAGCAGTTGCGCATGCGTGGCAGCATCGATCGACTGGAAGTCTCCGACGATCACGGTGTCGTGGTCTTCGACTACAAGACAGGCCGATATGCACCGACGGGTCCCGAGGTGGCCGCGAATCCGCAACTGCGCTTTTACCAGTACGCCGTCGAACGCGGACTGCTGCAGGAGGATCTCGTCCGATTGGCCGGGGATCACGAGTACCGACCTGCAGGCGGTGCACTCGTGCAGTTGCGCGTCAGCGACGGCGTGCGCGGCAAGGGTCCGTCCCATCCGAAGGTGCAGGAGCAGCCGGCGCTGGACCCGGATTGGGTGCCGACGGTGCTCGGTGCCGCACTCGACGCCGTGCGGAATGAGGCGTTCGTCGCCGTCATCAGTTCGCAGTGCGAGTACTGCGCAATGAAGTCGATCTGTCCGCTGCAACCCGAGGGGAGGCAGGAGTGATCACGATCGACCAGCTCAATGCCCTCTTCGGCTTCGAGTTCAGCGCACGGCAGGCCAACGCGATCACTGCTCCGCTCGAGCCGTCGGTGATCATGGCCGGGGCCGGCTCCGGCAAGACGTCGGTCATGACCGCTCGGATCGTCTGGTTGGTTGCGAACGAACTCGTCGAACCGCACGAAGTCCTCGGCCTCACCTTCACCAACAAGGCAGCCGCCGAGTTCCGCTCCCGCGTGCGGCAGGCGCTGTCCGCGTTGGACCTGGCTCCCGAGCAGGCAGACGCTGCAACCATCACCACGTACCACGCCTTCGCCCAGCAACTGCTGCGCGACGACGGCATCCGCATCGGCCTCGAACCCGAGGTGCAGTTGCTCAGCGACGTGCGGCGCGAGCAACTCGCCCGCATGGTCGTCCGCAAGCCGGTCATCGGCATCCGGGCGCTCGGCGCGTACTCGAAGAGCATCGTCGGACAACTCCTGCACCTCGAGGACGCACTCGCCGAGGAGGCGGTGGATCCCGAGACCCTGCGCGCCTTCGACACGCGACTCATCGCAACCCTGCAGGGTCGGGACCAACAGAAGACCGGGCTTGAGATGATCGCAGCCGCGCAGAAGCGGCTGGAGTTGGTTGCACTCGTCGAGCAGTTCCGTGATGCCAAGTTGTCGGCCCAGGCCATCGACTACGCCGACATGGTGCGCCTTGCGTTGCGGCTGGTGCGAGAACGTGAGGACGTCGTCGCCCGTCTTCGAAGCGACTACAAGGTGATCCTGCTCGACGAGTACCAGGACACCTCCGTCGCGCAGCGCATGCTGATGACGACTGCGTTCGGTGATGGCCACGCGGTGACGGCGGTCGGCGATGCACTGCAGGCGATCTACGAATGGCGCGGTGCGAATGCGCAGAACATCGTCGAATTCCCGCAGCACTTCCCGCGCACGCTCGCGGACGGCACGGCCGCCGACGCTCCGGTGTACGGACTCCCCACGACGCAGCGCTTCGGTTCGCGGATCGCCGCCCTCGCCAACGACCTCACCGTCGATTTGCGTGCTGGGCTCGAGGGCGTCGAGCCACTGGAGGCGGAATCCGACGAGCAGTACGGACCGGGCATCGGTGTGGTGGCCCTGCACGCGGACAGCGAGCAGGAGTTCGCATGGATCGCCGAGCAATTGCAGGAAGAGCACGCATCCACCGCATGGGATCGGATGGCAGTGCTCGTGCGCGAGCACCAGCATTCCGCGGACATATACGCAGCACTCACCGGTGCTGGCATCCCTGCACAGATCGTCGGCAAGCAAGGGCTGTTGCAGATTCCCGACATCGCCGAGCTCGTCGTGTATCTGCGTGTTATCAACGATCCGGCGGCGAATCCGTCCTGGGTGCGACTGCTCAGCGGCATGCGCTATCGGGTTGGGGTCCGCGATCTTGCCCATCTGGGCAAGCGCGCGCATGACATCGTCGCAAATGCGAATGATCGACGTCCCGACACCTGGCGTGAAGCACTCGACCGGTCGGCACAGGGAGCCGACATCGTTGACGTCGTCGCCCTTGAGGACGCGATGGCGGATCTCGGTGACGCACCGGTCTCTGCAGAAGGGCGTCGTCGTATTGCAGCGCTGCGGTCTGAGGTCCGATCACTCCGACGCTATGCCGGGCAGCCGATTGCCGACCTCCTCCGGGTGATCCTGCGCGAGACCGGTCTCGATATCGAATTGGCCGCGAGTGATCGTGCCATCGACCGCGGCAGGCGGGCTGCGATCGAGCAGTTCATCGAACTTGCAAGCAGTTTCTCGGCTCTTGATCAGTCGCAGAGCCTGACCGCGTTCCTCCAATGGCTGCACGACGGCGATGTCATGGACAAGTCCGTGCAGATGTCGTTCCCGGTGCGTCGCGATGCCGTGAGCATCATGACCGTCCACGCCGCGAAGGGCCTGCAGCGTGACGTCGTTGTCCTTCCCGCGATGTACGAAGGCAGTTTCCCGTCCCTGCGCTCCGACGGCACCTGGCCGAAGAGTGCAACATCACTCCCGTTCGACGTGCTCAACAGCACCGTGGCGCCGGAACTCAAAGCGTTCCCCGCCGACGACTATCCGCGTGCAAAGGACTTCGACGCCTTTCAGGACCTGTGCCGTCCCCGCAACATGGCAGAGGAAACCCGGCTCGCATATGTCGCGGTCACGCGCGCACGTCGCAAGCTAATCGCTTCGGCGTCGCGCGCTTATCCGAACAAGCCCGATGCCGCACCGTCGCGTTTCCTCCAGACGATCATGGCGGCGTGCGAGCGTGGACTGGGCGATGTGGCCGTGTGGGTCGATCTGCCGAGCAGTGTGCAGGAGATCCCGCCGAAGACTGCCGCGTTCCCGCAGTCGCTCGAACCGGAGTACGCACAACGCCTCGCAGATGTGATCGCAGAGATCGAGGCGCCTTCTTCCGTGCAGCATGCACTCACCGACGACGAACGCGCTGCGCTCGAGGCTTGGGATCAGGCGATTGTCCATCATCGCGAAGAGCGGCTCGCGCAGCGTGG
>CAXBQV010000121.1:0-3628 GCA_963978265.1 uncultured bacterium
CATGAGCGTCGAGGAGAACGCGTACTCCACCCAGCGGGCGATGTTGCGCTTGTTCGCGAGATCGTTGCCGTAGCGGGTGAAGTGCGGCCGCCGAGTTTCGGCCGCAAGGTCACGGGATCGATGACCATGCCGAGCAAGGTATTGATCATCGACAATCCGTCTGCGCCGGCCTCGACAACGCCTCGGGCGATCTCCACGATGTCCGTGACATCGGGTGACAGCTTCGCGAGCAGCGGGATGCCGCTCGGTGCATTCTTGCGAACCTCGGCCATCACCTCCTGCGCACTTCCGAGGTTGCATGCGAAGACGAGCCCGCGATTGGCCACGTTCGGGCAGGAGATGTTCACCTCGATGGCCGCGATCCCATCGGCGCCCCACAACTTGCGAGCGAGCCGGCCGAATTCGGCAACATTGTTACCGGCGATCGACACGATGGAACGTGCGCCGCGTTCGCGCAACCATGCGAGATCGTGCTCGAGGAAGGATTCGATGCCTGGCCCTTGCAGGCCGATCGAGTTGAGCATGCCGCTCGGGGTTTCCGCCATTCGCGGCGTCGGTCGGCCGGCGCGCGCGTCGAGCATGATGCTCTTCGTGACGATGCCGCCGATCTTCGTGATGTCGAAGTAGTTGTCGAGTTCCTTGCCGGCGGCGGCGCAGCCGCTTGCGGTGAGCACCGGCGACGGCAGCTCGAGCCGGCCGAGGTTGGTGGAGATGTCGACCATCAGTGACCGTCCGGTTTCGGTGCACCGACACAATCCGTCGGAATGGTTCCAACCGCATCCCAGCGGACGCGATCACCGCGGAATACCGGGCCATCGGTGCACGAACGCAGCATGCGCGTCCGGCCGTCGTCGCCGATGACGGGAAGCACGCAGGTCATGCAGACACCGACACCGCACGCCATCGACTCCTCGACCGCGCACTGGGACACCGCGCCGGTGCTCGCAGCAACCGTCGAGACCGCGTGCAACATGGCCATCGGGCCACAGGCGTAGACGACGCCGGTGTCGGCCTTGCGCATGACCTCCGGAAGCACATCAGTGACGCGCCCGCGGACGCCTGTCGATCCGTCGTCCGTGGTGATGGTGATGGAGTTCGCAAGCCGCTTGAGATCGAGG
This sequence comes from uncultured bacterium, assembly GCA_963978265.1. GTDB lineage: Bacteria > Actinomycetota > Actinomycetes > S36-B12 > UBA5976 > JAKALQ01. The sequence continues at coordinate 1,119 of CAXBQV010000121.1, forward strand.
ACGCCGAACAATTTGGCCTCGGTACCCGCCCCGAGTACAACGTCGACGCGACATCCGCGCGAGCGCAGATCCTCGGCAAGCGCGATCATCGGTGCTGCGCCGTACCCGCCCGCGACAATCGCACACGACACCGGCTCCTTCGGGAGCACGAACGGCTTACCGAGCGGTGCAATGATGTCGACGGTGGCACCTTCCCGCTGCTGCGTGAGCCACTGCGTACCGGGTCCGTGCGCGGCAACGACGAGTTCCATTGTGGTGCCAAGTCCCGGTTTCGTCTGGACCCGATGGATCGAGAAGGCCCGCCGGAGCAGCATGCTGCTCTCGGGGCCGCCGATCGCCACCGCTGCGAAGTGCCCGGGCTTCACCGCTCCGATCTCGGCCGACGTCGTGAACACGAGGTGCCGGTATGCGCCGACGGCTCGGTTGCTCGCGATGCGTCCCGTGAACTGCGCCATCAGCGAGCCTTCGCCACGTCCGCCGCCCACGCCTGGAGCGGCTTCACCTGCAGTTCGTTGCGCTGCTCGGACTCGATGCCCTGCACGGCGGCGGCAAGGCCGTGCACCGTAGTGATCGACGGAACGTTGCGGAGCACCGCGGCGGTTCTGATCTGGTAGCCGTCGCTCCGAGCGCCGGATCCGTATGGCGTATTCACTACAAGTGAGATTTCGTTGTCGAGGATGCGCTGCACGATCGTCTTCTCACCGTTCGGACCCTCCCCCTGCGAATGCTTCCGAACTTCCTCCACGACCACGCCGTTGCGACGGAGCACATCGGCGGTGCCCTCAGTGGCGAGGATCGTGAAGCCGAGATCGGACAGCCGCTTGATCGGGAAGATGGCGGAGCGCTTGTCGCGATCCGCCAGCGAAACGAACACCGTGCCGGACTGCGGCATCGGCTTGTTGTTCACCGCAAGCTGTGACTTCGCGAAGGCCATGCCGAACTGCGAGTCGATGCCCATGACTTCACCGGTCGACTTCATCTCCGGTCCGAGCAGCGTGTCGACGCCCTGGAAACGTCCGAACGGCAGCACAGCTTCCTTCACGGCAATCGGCCCACCGGGGATGACGGTGGTGCCGTCACCTTGCTTTGGAAGCAGCCCTCCATCGCGAAGCTGCTGGATGGTCTCGCCAAGGGCGATCCGGGCAGCCGCCTTCGCGAGTTGGACTGCGGTCGCCTTCGACACGAACGGCACCGTGCGCGACGCGCGCGGATTCGCCTCAAGGACGTAGAGCACATCTGCAGCAAGGGCGAACTGGATGTTGAGCAGCCCTCGCACGCCCACTCCCTCCGCGATCGCACGTGTGCTCGTACGAATACGCTCGATGTGCTCGCGACCGAGCGTGATCGGCGGCAGTGCGCAGGCGGAGTCACCGGAGTGGATGCCGGCTTCTTCGATGTGTTCCATGATCCCGCCGATGTAGAGATCGGTGCCATCGAACAGCGCGTCGACGTCGATCTCCTGCGCATCGTCGAGGAAACGGTCGACAAGCACCGGGCGGCCGGGTTCGATGAGGGTCGCACGATGCAGGTAGGTCTCGAGCGCCTCTTCGTTGTAGACGATCTCCATACCGCGGCCACCGAGCACGTACGACGGGCGCACGAGCACCGGATACCCGATTTCCTCGGCAATCCCGCGCGCCTCGGCGAACGACGTCGCAGTGCCGAACTTCGGCGCAGGAAGGTGTGCACGTTCGAGCACCTCGCCGAATGCTCCACGGTCTTCGGCAAGATGGATTGCTTCCGGGCTGGTTCCGACGATCGGAACTCCTGCATCCTTCAATCGCTGCGCGAGTCCGAGTGGCGTCTGGCCACCGAGTTGGCAGATGACGCCGACAATCGGGCCCGCCTGCTGTTCCGCATGCACGATCTCGAGGACGTCCTCCAGCGTGAGTGGTTCGAAGTAGAGACGGTCCGACGTGTCGTAGTCCGTCGACACCGTCTCGGGATTGCAGTTCACCATGATGGTTTCGTAGCCCGCGTCACGCAGCGTCATCGCAGCATGCACGCACGAGTAGTCGAATTCGATGCCCTGTCCGATGCGGTTGGGCCCACTGCCGAGGATGACGACGGCCGGCTTCGTGCGCGGCATGACCTCGGTCTCCTCGTCGTAGGAGGAGTAGTGGTACGGCGTTCGTGCGGCGAATTCCGCGGCACAGGTGTCGACGGTCTTGTAGACCGGTCGCACACCCATGCCGTGACGGAGTTCACGGACCTCCTCCTCGGTGGCACCGCGAAGTTGCGCGATCTGCAGGTCCGCGAAGCCGAGGCGCTTCGCATGGCGGAGGTCGTCGACCGTGAGCGACTCCGCGGCGCGGATCGCGTCCGCCTCATCGTTGATGATGACGATCTGTTCGAGGAACCAGGGATCAATCTTCGTCGCCTCGTGCACCTGCTCGAGCGTCGCACCTGCCCACAGTGCGAGTTGGACCTCGGAGAGCCGTCCGTCGCGCGGGACCTTCATCGCGTCGAGCAGTGCCGGAACATCGACGTCGGACGTCTGCGCCGGCCAT
>CAXBQV010000122.1:0-3545 GCA_963978265.1 uncultured bacterium
CGCGCACTCACGATCACACGGACCGCGCTTCCAGTGACGACGACCTCGTCGAGCCGCAGATCCTGCAGCTGCGCATCGGAGGTTTGCTCAACGGCGATGCGCGCACGTTCCATTGCAGCGGACGGATCGAGTGCGAGTTCGCTCCCCACGGATCCGCGATACAGGGCCTCGACATCGATGGCCGTTGCCGCCTGCAATGCGACGTCGTTCGCGACCGTCATCAAGGCGGTGCGATGGATCGCAATATTCCCGAGGTCGAACATTGTGATGGTCACGATGAGCGCAAGGACGGCCCCACCGACGGCCTGGATGAGCACCGAACCGTCGTCGCGCCTCATGCCGGGCCCGCTCGGTAGGCATCCACCGTCATGATCGATCGGGCATGCAGCGGGAGTTGGCCGAGGGCGAGCCGCACGGACGTCGTCACATCAACGGCCACGCGTGTGCCCGGTGTGAGACAGTTCGCGACCGCGCAGGTGATCGTCACGTTGTCCGAGCCGATGAGCAGTCCGTGATTGCGTCCGGCGATCGCGGCGGCCCGTGGTGCGGCGTAGCGGCCGAGGAAATCACTACTCGCATTGACGTAAGCACGTGCGGCCTGTTGCGCTGCTCCGACGACGCCGAAGTGCGCAGATTGGATCTGTGCGAACGTCACGACGAAGTATGCAATCGGAACGATGAGTGCGATCGCGACGCCGATGTATTCGACGGTCGCCGATCCGTCATCAGCTCTCATGGCCACACCTCGTGATAGGCCGATGCATCCGTGGTGAGCGTGACCGGCACCAGCGGACCGACAAGCGGCAGTGTGCTGTGCACGCGCATGGTGAGGGTGTCGAGCGTCGAGTACCAGCGGATATCGGTGATGGCGCCCGAGCGCAGTTCATTGGACACAAGTGCCCGGAATCGGGCCTCGCCGATTGTGGTGTCTCCATTGAATGCTGCTGCAGTCCGCACTGCGGATTCCGCAGCAGCATTCAACACCGAACGGCTGTACGCCACGAGCCCGATTTCGATGACGGCGAGCACCATCGCGATCACGAGCGGCGTCACGAGCACGTAGTCGACGACGGCCGATCCCTCACACCGACGACACCGAGACAAGCGCACGATTGAGGATGGAGGTGAGTTGGCCGTCGGCGATCAGCCAGATGGCGGTGACGAGACCGGCGGTCATGACGGTGACGAGCACCCAGCCGGGTACGTCACCCCGATCGTCGAAGAGGCGGGTGATGAGGCGGTACACAGGTGTTCCTTTCAGGTTGCGAGCGATGAAAGCTCGGTGAATCCGGGGTAGAGCGCCACCACAACAACGGCGGGTAGCACGAAGAAGATGACGGGGATGAGCATGCCGACTTCACGCCGGCCGGCGGATTCGAGCAGCAGTCGACGAGATTCCTGACGCGCATCGGCCGCTTGCGCATGCAACACATCGACGACGGGCGTGCCGCGTTCGATGGCGATCTGCACTGCGTCGACGAAGCGCGTCATGGATGGGAACGGAAACTGCGCGCCGAACGTGCGGAGCGCGGACTCCAATCCGCTGCCGTCCCGAATGGCGTTCACAGTGCTGCGAAGTGCCGCGGTCAGCACGCCGGAGGTCCGATCGGACACGATCTGCAGCGCATGGGGCAGCGCCGCACCAGCACCGACCGCAAGCGCGATCGACTCGACGAACGCCGGGAGTGCAACTGCCGCCGCACGTTGATGCGCCTTGACACGCGCCGACAGGCGTGCGTCGACGATCAGCCATCCGAGGCATGCGGAAATGCACATCAGGAATGCACTGGCGAATGGTTTGCGCATTTGATCCATCGCCACGAGGAGGACGAGCAAGGCGGCGCTCGATGCAATGCCGATGACAGCAGCGGACACGCAGCGCAGCACATGCACTGCAGCGTCTGCAGTCTCACCGGCCTGCAGCAATCGCTGCTGGATTCGACGCTGCCGGTTCACCCCGAGGAATTCCAGTGAGCCGGAGCCGAACCGCTGCCGCAGGGACTTTCCGTACAGGCCCTCATGAACCCGACGGTGGAAGCGCACCGCGCGCCACGGACCGGGATGCAACGCCACCGATGCCGCTCCGGCGCCGTATGCCAGTCCCACGAGTGCGCCCCATCCGTTCATGCGCCGACCTCGCCCAATCTTGCAATGCGCAACATGAGTGCGTACGCAAGTGCGGAGCATGCGGCAACGGCAACGAGCACCAGTGCGCCAGTGAAGTCGGAGTACGCGGCGATGGTCGCCGGTCGGGATGACAGCAGGACGAGCACGATCCAGGGTGCTGCGACTGCCATGCGGGCGGAGTTCACGGTCCAGGATTGCCGGGCCTCGAGTTCGCCCCGCAGGTGGATCTCGTCACGGATGAATATGCCGAGCGATCGCAAGACGCCCGTGAGATCGGTGCCGCCCACTTCGCGCGTCACCACCAGCGCCTGTGCGAGCTGATCGAACACCGGTTCATCGATGCGTGTGCGCAGATCCAGCACGGAACCCGTGAAGTCGCCGCTGCGACGGTACGCGGATTCGAATGCGGCGAACTCGTGCGAAAGCTGCGAGCGCTCCCCGGCGCGTGCAATCGCCTCCGGGAGATTCATTCCAGCGCGCACGGCACTCGTGATGTCGTCGAGCAGTGTCGGCCACGATGCCAGCCGCTGCCGCCGTTCGAAACGTCGACGTCGCCGCTGGATCCACGCCGGTACGCAGCCGCTGGTGAGACTCGCGAGCACCGCGACAACGGGCACGGCGGTCACGACGAGCGCAAGTGAGCCTCCGAGCAGTGCGACACCGATGGTGACGAGGATCTGCATCGGCGCACCCTGCCGACGGACGCGTGGAGGTCTCGGTGTGCGGATTCCCAGCATGATGAGACAGCCAGCGGAAAGTGCGAGCGTGCAGACGAGAGCGATCACTTCGAACTCCGCAGCAGCGAGGGAAGTCGGAAGCCATGCGCCTCGAAACGCTCGGCATGCTTGGGAAATCCGAGATCGCGGACAAGCTTGCCGTTGCGCCATGTGAACAGCGGCGCAATCTCGATCTGCTGGTCCTCCACCCGACCGGTCAATGCGACGATCTCACGCACCCGCCGCTCACCACCGGGTGTGACACGAAGATAGACGACGAGATCGATCGCACCTGCAACAGTTGGTACCACGAAACCGGAGGACACGTTCTCGCCGGCCAACAATGGCAGCGTGCACAGTTTTGTCACGGCTTCCCGCGCGCTGTTCGCATGCAGTGTTGCCATGCCGGGTTGCCCGCTGTTGAGCGCAATCAGCATGTCGAGCGCCTCTTCCTGGCGCACTTCACCGATGACAAGCCGATCGGGTCGCATGCGCAGGGATTCCTTCACCAGCCGCCGAAGTCGCACTTCACCGCTGCCTTCGAGCGACGCCTGTCGTGTTTGCATCGACACCCAGTCCGGATGCCGAAGCTTCAGTTCCAGGACTTCCTCGCACGTGACGATCCGTTCATGGGACGGCACCGATGCCAGCAGACAGCCGAGCAGCGTCGTCTTCCCTGCGCCGCTGCGGCCAATGATGCCG
>CAXBQV010000123.1:0-3472 GCA_963978265.1 uncultured bacterium
CCGCGCCAACCGCTTTCAATGCCATCCGCCGGGACCACCTTGTGCTGCGCATCGGCAGCGAACGCGTCGGCAACCACGATGTCCGTCGGCAATGTGAGTTTGACTCCGCGCTCCTTGGCGCTGGCGAGGAACCCTTTCACGGTGTCGAGCTGATCGACTTCGAGCAATGAATCGCCCACTTCGTAGCCGAGGGCTGCGAGGAAGGTGAAACACATGCCGCCACCGATCAGCAGTTCATCGACAGCAGTGAGGAGATTGCCGATCACGCCGAGCTTGTCGGAGACCTTCGAGCCACCGAGTACGACCACATAGGGCCGATCTGGATTCGAGAGCACCTTCCGGAAGACTGCTGCCTCGGTGAATACAAGCCGACCGGCTCCGTGCGGCAGTGCGCGCGCAATATCGGTGACCGTGGCTTCCTCGCGGTGCACGACTCCGAAGCCGTCCGACACGAAGACGTCGGCGAACACCGCAAGTTCATTCGCCATCGCAGTGCGCTCGTCCGCTACCTTCGATTGGTCGCGGGGATCGAAACGGACGTTCTCCAGCAGGGCGACGTCGCCGTTCTGTAGACCTGCGACGATCCGCTTCGCAGAATCACCCGTGATGTCGGCAGCGAAGGCAACCGGCCGACCGAGCAGCTCCGACAGTCGAACAGCCACCGGTTCCAAGGACAGTTCAGGTGTCGGTCCTGCCTTCGGGCGTCCGAGGTGCGCAGTCAGGATGACCTTCGCACCCTGATCGACGAGGTAGTTGATCGTCGGGAGCGCTGCGCGGATGCGGCCGTCGTCGGTGATGACGCGGGGTCCGTCGCCTTTCGCGAACGGAACGTTGAAGTCGGCGCGTACGAGTACGCGCCGACCAGCAACATTCAGATCCTCGAGTTGCTTGATGGTCACAGCGACGTGCCAACCAGCTTCGTAAGGTCGACGAGCCGGTTCGAGTAGCCCCACTCGTTGTCGTACCAGGACACCACCTTTGCCATGTCACCGTTCACATAGGTGAGACCGGCATCGAAGATGCTCGAATGCGGATCGGTGATGATGTCGGTGGACACGATCGGGTCTTCGGTGTAGTCGAGGATGCCCTTGAGCTCCCCGGTCGCCGCGGCCTTGATTGCGGCATTGATCTCGTCCTTGGTGACTTCGCGTGAGAGTTGCACCGTCAGGTCCGTGGCGGAGCCGGTCGGTGTGGGCACGCGCATGGCGTATCCGTCGAGCTTGCCCTTGAGCTGCGGCAGCACAAGCGAAATCGCCTTTGCGGCGCCAGTCGTGGTCGGAATCATGTTGGTAGCGGCAGCGCGTGCGCGGCGGAGATCCTTATGCGGGAAGTCGAGGATGACCTGGTCGTTCGTGTAGGAGTGGATGGTCGTCATCATGCCTTTGACGATCCCGAACTTCTCGTCGAGCACCTTCGCCATCGGTGCGAGGCAGTTCGTCGTGCAGGACGCGTTCGAGATGATGTGGTGCTTCGCCGGGTCGTAGTTCTTGTCGTTGACGCCCATCACGATCGTGATGTCCTCACCCTTCGCGGGTGCGGAGATGATCACCTTCTTTGCCCCAGCGGCGAGGTGCTTGCCGGCGCTCTCAGCGTCAACAAAGCGACCGGTGGACTCGATAACCACGTCGGCTCCGAGCGCCTTCCACGGCAGGGCTGCGGGATCCTTCTCTGCAATGACCTTGATCTTCTGGGTGCCGACAACGATCGAGTCACCGTCGACGCTCACCGAATGGCCAAGGCGTCCGAGAATGGAGTCGTACTTCAACAGGTGCGCGAGCGTCTGGATGTCTGTGAGGTCGTTGACGCCGACCACCTGGACATCTGCACCCTGCTCGAGCAGCGCACGGAAGAAGTTGCGGCCGATACGGCCAAATCCATTGATACCGACCTTGACGGTCACGATGACTCCCTGGGTAGATACGGTGAGTTGCGCTCAGAGCCTAGTCGAACCGGTCATCGGACGAAACAGGACACTCGGCACAACAGACCGACCATTGGACGGACTAAAGTCCCGAAAATGACCGTTGGACGCGCCTAATCATCGGCGTCGAGCAAGTCGGGCGAGAGTGAAGCTTCCGTGTCGGGAATCCCCAACTGATGTGCCCGCTGATCGGCCATCGCGAGCAACCGCCGGATCCGTCCGGCGACGGCATCCTTCGTCATGGGCGGGTTCGCCAGCGCCCCGAGCTCCTCGAGACTCGCCTGCCCGTGTTCAACGCGGAGCTTGCCAGCTTCGGCAAGGTGGTCTGGCACTTCGGGACCGAGGATTTCAAGCGCCCGCTGGACACGTGCGGCAGCTGCGACAGCTGCACGGGCAGAGCGCCGCATATTGGCGTCATCGAAATTCGCCAAGCGGTTCGCGGTCGCGCGCACTTCGCGACGCATGCGCCGCTCCTCCCATTGGAGGACGGTTTCATGCGCTCCCATACGGGCAAGGAGCGCGCTGATCGCATCGCCATCACGCACGACCACCCGATCGACATTGCGCACTTCTCGTGCTTTGGCGCCGATACCCAGTCGCCGGGCGCTGCCGACGAGGGCAAGGGCGGCTTCCGGGCCCGGACAGGTGATTTCGAGGGAGCCGGCGCGACCTGGCTCCGTCAGCGAACCGTGGGCAAGAAAGGCACCGCGCCAAGCTGCTTCGGCATCGCAAACACCACCGGATACGACGGCCGGCGGCAGTCCCCGTATGGGCCGCTTGTTTGCGTCGACAAGACCCACCTGCACGGCAAGGCGCTCACCACCTTCGACAACCCGCACGACATACCGAGCACCTTTGCGCAGTCCCGATGGTTGAACGACGGCGACTTCTGCCGAATGACCGAAAACCTCGGAGATGTCCTTCTTCAGTCGTCGCGCCGCCATTGCGTGGTCGAGTTCGGCTTCAACGACCAATTTGCCGCTCACGAGGTGGAGGGCTCCACCGAAACGGAGGAGGGCTGCTACCTCAGCCTTACGGCAACATGCCTTGGTGACGGCGAGATGAGACAACTCGTCCTTCACTCCTGCGGTCATTGCCATGCAGTCATCCTGCCATGCCGCGGTGTCCGCGTCTCGGCAAAAGCGGGCGAATTGCGGCCGCCAGGAGATCTGGGCTGTGCCGGGGTTGATCGGCATGTTCCGCCAGTGACGCCAGTTCCACCGTTGCGCCCAATCTGCGGGCGCTACGTTCAAGGGCTGCCCGGTCCGATACGACGGCACGTTCGGCAAGCACGACATCGAGTCGCAATTCCGGGACGTGCTCGTGCAGGACGTCGAGATGCGTGTGCAGATGGAAGTGCGCGGTCTCTCCTGCCTGGGGTGCGAGGTTGAGGTTGCAGATCTTCTCCGCCCGACTTTCCACGAACGCGGCACGCATGTCAGACAGGAGAAAGTGCGTGAGAACCGAGGAATACCAACTGCCCGGACCGATGATGAGCGCATCGGCGGCGTGCACCGCTTCAAGTGCCTCTGGGCATACCGAGGTCCCGTC
>CAXBQV010000124.1:0-3424 GCA_963978265.1 uncultured bacterium
GGGGATGCAGATAGCAAGGTACTCGGCACCCGCAGGTCCGACGCCGTAGCGGATCCGCTCCCCCGGAAGCGTCGTGACACTTCGTCGAAAATGAAGGTGCGCTCACGGGTGTCGGCTGCCGCAACTTCGAGCGCAAGCATCACCCGCGACAGCTCCCCACCCGATCCGACGGCCGCCAGTGACTGTGGCGGAAGCCCCGGATTCGCGGAGAACAGGAATTCGACGACGTCGTCACCGAACTGGTTCGGATCGTGCGCACGCTGGACCGTGATGTCGAACGAGGCATGCTGCAACCCGAGTTCGCGAAGTTCCGTTTGGACGGACGTGGCGAGGGTTTTCGCCGCCTGAACGCGGGCGCCGTGCAGTGCGGCGCACGCCCGTTCCTGTTGGTCCACCAGCTCGCTCACCCGGCGTTCGAGTTCCTCAATCCGACTTGCCGGGTCGGCGGCGAAGGCAAGCTGCCGTGAAGCCTCCTGGTACTGGGCGAGCAATTCCTCGAGGGTGCAGTTCCATCGTCGGAGCAGTGCCGTGATGGCTGCTTTCCGGGCTTGCAGTTGGTCCAACGCGGTCGGATCGGCATCGAGCGATGCCGCGTACTGGTCGATGTCGTGCGCGAGTGCCGAGACGAGTTCGCGGATCTCGACGGTTCGCTCGACCCAACCGCTGAAGGGTCCGGGGACATTCGCGTGTTCGAGCTGCTTGCGCACCTGGGCCATGAGGTGTTGCACGTCGACCGTGTCGGTGTCGCCATCGCCAGCCAATGCGGCGTGCGCGAGTTGGCAGAGGCGTTGTACCTCGTCCACTTTCGCGAGCACTTCGATGCGTTCCGAGATCTCGATGTCCTCGTTCGGGGTCGGCGCGATTGCCTCGACATCCTCGACGAGTTGCCGCAACCGATCGAGGTGGGCGGTGGCCGTCGACTGCGCCGCGACGGCGCCCGCAAGATCGTGTCGTGCTGCCCGGAGCGACTGCCACACTGCCCGCTGGGCATCGAGGAGCGTGCCCGTCCCGCCGGCAGCATCCAGCAGTGCCCGCTGTTCCGAGGGTTTGGTCAACCGCGTTTGGCCATGTTGGCCGTGCAAGGTGATCGTGGCACCTGCGATGTCGGAGAGTGTCGCGGCCGCCACCGATCGGGATCCGACAATCGCGCGAGAACGCGTGCTTGCACCGATCGTTCGGGTTACCAGCAGTTCGTCACCGTCGAGCACGGCGCCGATGTCGTCGAGCTGCGTGACGATCTCCGGCGCGGTGGTGAGTGCGCAATCAATGACTGCTTCCTCGGCGCCGTGTCGCACGAGGCCGGCTTCTGGTTTCGCGCCGAGCAACTGGCTGATCGCGGTGGTGATGAGCGTCTTGCCGGCACCGGTCTCACCGGTCAACGCGGTGAAACCGGGGCTGAATTGAAGACGGGTGTGTTCGATGACACCGAGGTTCGCGATCGACAGCTCGCGAATCACGCCTGCTCCCGATTCCGCCATCCCGTGACCGGCAATTGGAACTTCCGCACAAGTCGATCGGCGAAGGGTGAGAGGTGCAGGCGCGCGAAGAGCACCGGATCCTTGCTCTCGGTGACTGCGACGTGCGATCCGGGCGCCGCCATGGTGTTGCGCCGGCCATCGCACACGACGATCGCCGGTGCGAGTTCGTCGATGATTGCGATGTCGATGCGAGCGCTCGGAGCGGTGACGATCGGTCGTGCGAACAGCGCGTGTGCGCTCACGGGCACCACGAGGTGTGCATCGACGTCGGGCCAGACAATCGGGCCGCCGGCACTGAAGGCGTACGCCGTGGATCCGGTCGGGGTGGACACGATGAGTCCATCGCCACCCCATGCCATCACCGGGCGCTCGTCGATGGAGACGGTGACTTCAAGCATGCGATCCCGCAGCGACTTCTCGATCGCTACTTCATTCAGCGCCCACGATTCCCAGACGGTGCCGTTGGGTTCGGTGACGCGAACATTGAGCGCGCGGCGCTCCTCCACCTTCCAACCGCGTTGCACGATGACGTCGATCATCGGATCGATGTCACCGGGTTCGAGTTCTGCGAGGAACCCAACCTTGCCGAGATTGATGCCGAGGATCGGGACCCGTTGATCGCGCATGAGTTCGGCCGCGCGGAGAATGGTGCCATCGCCACCGAGCACGATCGCAAGTTCGTTTCGCGACGGATCGAGGACGGCATACTCCCCCGAGTCGACAAGTTCGCCCGCCGCGGCAACTTCGATGTTGGCGGCGCGCAGGCGTTCGGCTATCGCTGAGGCGAGCGGAAGGATGTCGTCGCGGTTCCCGTGCAGCACAAGGCAGACCTGGCGCATTATTGCGGTCCCTCCTGCACGGCGGCGGCGATCATGGGGTCGAGCGTAGGACACGGAACGGCCCCACGGGTGGCCCAGATGAAGTACTCCACATTGCCGCTGGGGCCAGGCAATGGACTGGCGACGACGTCACGAACGCCAGCGCCAGCGTTCTGCAAGTCCGCAGCCACCGCGCGAACAGCGTCAGCGCGCAGGCCGGGATCACGGATCACGCCGTCGCCAACGGCGTCCTTGCCGACCTCGAACTGCGGTTTCACCATGAGCACCAGATCGGCGTTCGGCGTCGAGACCGACAGCAGTGCCGGAAGCACGGTACGCAGCGAGATAAACGACAGGTCCGCGACAATGAGATCGGGTGCGTAGGCAAGATCCGTTGGTTGCACATTGCGCACGTTCATCCGTTCGTACACGTGGACCCGCGGATCGTTGCGGATCTCCCATGCGAGGACCCCGTAGCCGACGTCGACGGCCAGCACTGCTGCCACGCCTCGTTCGAGCAGCACCTGCGTGAAGCCGCCGGTGGATGCCCCGGCGTCCAAGGCCTTGCGGCCGGTCAGCGAGAGCAGGGCGAAATGATCGAGGGCACCAATGAGTTTGTGGGCGCCACGGGACACATAGTGGTCGTCTCCCGATGCCGCGACGACGATCGAGACATCGGCTCTCACCTGCGTCGTCGCCTTGGTGGCCGTCACACCCGCGACGAGCACCGCACCAGTGTCGATCAATGCTTTTGCGGACTCACGCGATCGGGCGAGACCACGGTGCACGAGTTCGGCATCGAGCCGGCGCAACGGATAGCTCGCGAACTTTCCTTCCGCGCCTTTCGTTTGCGAGACCGACGAGAGCTGATACGCCTGCGAATTCAAAATGAGCCGGTAAAACCGCTTCAAGTCTTGCCAAGGCCGCACGCTCGGTTACAGCCCCGCAGTCGTGGTCTGGTTCTGCTGCGTTGGGCGGCGCGCAAGGCGCAGCTGATTTCAAAAGCCCCGCCACACGTTCTGGCCGAATTGCGTGGCAAGCTGAAAGCCCTGCTCGCCATTCCCTGAAGGCTCAATCCGTGCGGTTGCGCAGCTCGGTCACCCGGTCCACCACCCGTTTGGGCGTGGC
>CAXBQV010000125.1:0-3420 GCA_963978265.1 uncultured bacterium
GCGCTCGGTCCGGCCCCGAAGAAGCCGGACCCCACGGCAACGTCGAGCGCTGCACCCGCACCATCCGCCTAGCCGCCTCTGCACGCACCGGTTCGATCCGCTCGCTCACGCGTTAGTGTCGCCCTGAAAGCAGGGAACCATGAACGAGTTGATCTACCTCACCCGATCCGACGTGAAGTCACTGCTCCCCGACTGGGTCACGCAGATCGATCTCGTCGAGCAGACCTATGTGGCGATGAGCAACGGCACCGTCGAGATGCCACCGAAGCCCGGCATTCATCCGCGGAAGGATGCCTTCATCCATGCGATGCCGGCCTATCTCGCCGACACCGATGTCGCAGCGATGAAATGGGTTTCGGGGTATCCCGCAAACAAGTCGCTCGGCATCCCCTACATCAACGGACTGCTCATCCTCAACGATGCGGCAACCGGCGTACCGACCGCAGTCATGGACTGCGTCGAAATCACCGCTGCGCGGACGGCATCCGCGAGCGGCGTGTGTGTCCGACGCTGGGCACCGGCAGGTTGGTCACGCGTCGCGATCCTCGGCGCAGGCGAGCAAGCGAACTACCACGCGGACATGCTGATGGCGCTGAATCCGAATGCGACCATCGTCGCCTATGACCCGAACGCAGAACGTGCGGCGGCATTGCGCCATGTGCGTGAGGTCGCGGAGACCCCGGAAGCAGCGGTCGCCGACGCCGACATCGTCATCAGTGCGGCACCGATCGTGAAAGAGCCCCAGCCGAGCGTCTTCCCGCATCTGCTGAAGGACAAGCACCTCGTGCTGCCCATCGATTTCGATGCGGTCGTGGACAAGTCCGTCGTGGACGGTGCGCAGTTGTTCTACACGGACAACGTCGCGCAGTTCGAGCACTACCGGTCGCTCGGCTACTTCGACAACTGGCGAGCACCCATGGCCTCGGTCGGGGACACCGTACGAGGCGACGCGAATGCGGATCGCGTCGTGTGCTGCAACCTCGGAGTTGGCGCACTTGATGCGGCGTTCGCAGGAATGGTCGACGGTCGAGCCCGCGCACAGGGACTCGGAACGGTTCTTCCACGATGACGCGAGTGGCGGTCGGTGGCGCCACCGGCTGGACCGGCGCAGCGCTGTGCGCGGGTATTCGTGGAACCGACGACCTGCACCTTGTCGCGGGCGTGTCCCGGACGCATGCCGGAAGCGACCTCGGTGAGGTGATCGCCGGCACAACGTGGGCGGTGCCGGTGCACGCGTCCGTCGCAGCAGCCTTGGACAACGCCGACGTCTACGTCGACTTCACGAAGCATCACGCGGTGAAGACACATGTGCTCACCGCGATTGCGGCCCGGAAGCAGGTGATCGTCGGCACATCCGGTCTCACCGCCGCGGACTACGACGACATCGACAAAGCCGCTCGCGCGCACGGCGTGGGCGTGATTGCCGCCGGCAATTTCGCGATACTGGCCGCCCTCGCACAGGTTGCAGCGCTCACCGTGGCCGAACACGTCCCCACCTGGGAGGTCATCGATTACGCAAGCTTCACGAAGCCCGACGTTCCGAGCGGAACGGCGCGCGAACTCGCGGAGAAGTTGAGCGCTGTCCATCCGCCGACGATCGGCGTTCCGGTCGACGATATCGCCGGACCGAAAGCCGCGCGCGGAGCCGATGTCGATGGCACCCGCGTCCACTCCGTCCGCACGCCAGGATTCGTCGTCTCGACCGAGGTCGTGTTCGGACTTCCCGGCCAGCGGATGTCGATCCGATTCGACGCCGGCGACTCTCCGCAGCCGTACGTGGACGGTGTCATCCTCGCGATTCGCGCACTGCATGACCGCGTCGGACTGACGCGCGGCCTGGAATCGTTGCTCTAGTCGAACTTGTACGGCTGTCCGGTGGTCTCCAGCACCGACCACCAGAGATCGCCATCAGGATCGACTTGACTGGTCCTGCTGATGACGAGCGGAATCGGCAGGTGCACGAACCTGCGGCGGAATCGACCGACGACGACTTCGGTCTTGCCCGACATCGCCGCATGCACTGCGGCTTGCGCAAGTTGGATGCAGTACACGCTGTCGTAGGCATTCGCCGCAACGGAGCGGATGGCATAACTCGGATCGATGTAGCGGAGCGTGATGGCCCGCCCAAGCCCCTCAAAATGCTGCTTCACCCGGCTGCGCAAGTACCAACCGATATCGCCGAGCAACTTGTTGCCCGAAGGATCGAGCCCCTCCTGCGTCGGCAAATGCTCCTGCCCCGCGCCCTCGGCAATGACGACCACCGCATGTCCCTTGCGATCAAGCAGTTTCTCGAGATACCGCAACAGCCCATCTGCGCCATCGACGGCGAACGGAACCTCGGGGATGAGCACGACATCCGCAGACGTGTCTGCAAGCGCTGCATGCGAGGCGATGAATCCGGAGTACCGTCCCATGAGTTTGACCAGGCTGATGCCGTTCTGTGCAGCAGTGGCTTCGACGTACCCGGCGCGAATCGCGTGCGCCGCTTCCGAGAAAGCGGAGTGGAAGCCGAAGCTCTGATCGATGTACGGAATGTCATTGTCGATCGTTTTCGGAACGCACACGATCGCGATCTTCGCGCCGCGCTTGCCGATCTCGCCAGCGATCGCCTCCGCGCCTCGGAGTGTTCCGTCGCCACCGATGACGAACAGCACACCGATGCCTTCTCGCTCCAGGCAGTCGACGATCTCTTGCGGGTTCTGGTTTCCCCGTGATGTTCCGAGAATGGTGCCGCCCTGACCGCGTAGTGGCTGCACATCGAGCTCGCTGAGGTCCACGATGTCGTGCCCGTACTCCGCGATGAATCCCTGATAGCCGTTGCGGAAGCCGAAGATGTGGTGCACGCCGTACAGCGCACGCAACTCCTGCACGAGTCCGGCAATGACATTGTTCAAGCCCGGGCAGAGGCCGCCGCAGGTGACGATGCCGACCTTCAGTTTGGTGGCATCGAAGTAGATGTACTCACGAGCTCCCGCGACCTCGAAACCGGGGAGACTGCGCCCAGCCGAGAGATGCTCCTCGATCGCCTCCTGGGTGTCGTCGAAGAGCACGCGCTCGTCATCGGAGACGAATCGCGGTTGATCACCGTCGAGTCGGGCGCGGGTACCGAGCGGTGACTCGATGCGGCACGCGCCGAGATTGCGGATTGCAGCGATCTCCACCATGCCCCCAGTCTCCCAGCCGGAGGGCGACCCCTCCTAGGGCGCACCGGCAGTTGTCCATGTATTCGGCATGACATGCGCCACGATTGGCGGATGCAGATCATCCGGGGCGCCGACTGCACGATCGGTCAACGGGCGGCGATCGCAGAACTGCTCCTCGCCGAGAACGGTCGTGAGTATCCCGGCTGGACGGTCGAGCAAGCGGCCGCGGAGCCCGCGGAAGCCCAGGGGCTCGTGCGCGCTCGGATGGCCGAGTGGC
>CAXBQV010000126.1:0-3345 GCA_963978265.1 uncultured bacterium
CCGCGCCGAAGGTGGGTCGCTCTATGTCGGTCGACGGTTTCTACACCGAGATGATGCGACTTCGTGATGGCGATGCGGCTTCGGTCTGCGCGATCTGCATCGCAACCTGCGTGGCCCCGCGTACGCCGAACGGCTCGTGAAGCGGGCGGAGGGTGCGGGCGTGCGCATCATGACAAGCGCGATGGTGACCGGGTGGCACGACGCTCACACCGTCGAGGTGACATCGCCCGGCGGCCGTTTCCTGGTGGACGCCGATGCGATCGTAATTGCAACTGGAGCGCGTGAGCGTCCGCGACATGCACGCGTCATTCCGGGCGATCGTCCGGATGGGATCTACAACACCGGACAGTTGCAGCAGGCTGTGCATCTGCACCATCAGCGCATCGGTCATCGAGCAGTGGTCGTCGGCTCCGAACTCGTGAGCTGGTCGGCGGTGATGACGCTCCGAGAGGCCGGCTGTTCGACGGTACTCGTCGCCACCTCCTACGACCGTCCCGACACCTATGCGCTGTTGGCCCGGCTTGGACGGCTCGTGTTCGGAGCACCCGTACGCACCGGTGTGCGGGTCACGCGCATCATCGGTCGGGGGCGGGTGAGTGGTGTCGAATTCGAGGATGCTGCGGGCCGGCGCGAGATCGTCGCATGCGACACGGTGGTGCTCAGCGGCGACTGGATCCCGGATCACGAACTGTTCCGCTTGGCAGGTGCCGACATGGACGCCCGCACAAAGGGGCCACAGGTCGATGCATCGCTTCGCACCAGCATTCCGGGTGTGTTCGCCATCGGGAATGTGGTGCATCCGGTCGACACGGCTGATGTCGCAGCGATCGACGGCCGACATGTCGTTGCGGCCGTGCGCGCGTATCTCGGCGGTGCAGCAACCACGGCGGACGGTGTGTCCGTGGATGTGGAAGCACCACTCCGCTGGGTTGCGCCGTCGCGTTATCAACCGAGTGCGGGTGCACCACCGAGGGATCGACTGTTGCTGTGGACCGATCGCTTCGTGCGATTCCCAGTCGTGACCGTGCTCCAAGGCGGTCGCATCCTCGCATCGAAGCGCCTGTGGTGGCCGGCAGCACCGGGTCGGGTGTTCCGCGTCCCGGCTGCGCTTCTTCGCGGAGCGACGCGAACGGACGGCACCATCACCATCCGCGTGCGCTGACGCTCCGCCTTGCGTCCGCTAGTTGCGGCAGACGGCGACGAATGCGTCGAAGATACGGGTGTCGTCCATGGCTTCCGGATGCCACTGCACACCCACACAGAATGTCTTCGTGGGGTCCTCGCACACCTCGATGGTGTCGTCCGATGCCCAGCCGGTGACCGTCAATCGCCCGGCATCCTTGACGCTCTGATGGTGTGAGGAGTTCACGACGAGATCGGTCGCGCCGAAGATCGCTGCGATCTTCGAGTCGGCGGCGAAACGTGCGCCGTGTTCGACGAATGTCCCCGGGATTTCGCGGTGCTTCCAATCCCCGACGACGTCGAAGAGATGCTGATGCAGCGAACCGCCTTCGGCGACGGCCATGATCTGCAGACCGCGGCAGATGCCGAGAACCGGCAGGTTCCGCTGCATCGCACCCTTGTACAGCGCGATCTCGCTTGCGTCGCGGGCCTCGCGCGGAACGTCGGCCGTCTCGTGCGGGGTTTCGCCGTACAGCCGCGCGTCCACGTCTGCACCGCCGCACAGGACGATGCCGTCGAGCCGGTCGAGGACATCCACATCGACTGTGTCCGGTGGCAGCAGCACGACGCGGGCGCCTGCATCCTGCAACTTCTCCACGTACCAGTGCTGCACAACGGCGGCGGGGACGTTCTTCCACGCACCCCAGGAGGACGGTTCGAGGTAGGTACTCAGGCCGATAACCGGACGACTCATGGCGCCAGTCTCGCACGTGCGTCATTCCACGCAAGGATTCCGCCGGCCACGTGGACCGCATCGGTGAAGCCTGCGTCCAGGAGCGCGTTGAGGCAGTTGAGCGAGCGTTTGCCCGACCGGCAGTGCAGCACGATCTGCTTGTCCCGGGGAAGCGACGGCAGCACCGTTCCATCGAGGATCCCGGCTTGCGGTATGAGGACAGCGCCTTCGATCGACGTCTCGGCGTACTCATCGGGTTCACGCACGTCGATGAGCAGGAAGTCGCGTGAGCCACGTACGCGCTCGTCCAGCATCGCCGCGAGTTGGTCGACGGTGATCTCCGGGCCGGTGTGCGCGCAGAACGCGTCGTAGTCGATGAGCGTTGTGACCGTGGGCGCATTGCCGCAGACCACGCAGTTGTCATCGCTTCCGAATCCGATGAGCCGCTGCTCCATCGTGAGTGCGTCATGCGTGAGGATCCTGCCGACCAGCGGTTCGCCGATACCGGTGATGAGTTTCACGACTTCGGTCGCCTGCACGGCGCCGATGGTTGCGCACAACGCACCGAGCACGCCCCCAGTTGCGCAGTCCGGGGCGAATTCCGGAGGAGGCGGTGTCGGGAATGCGCAGCGATAGCAGGGCCCCTCGTCGGCGTAGAACACCGACGCCTGACCTTCGAACCGGTACACCGATCCCCACACGTAGGGCAGGCCGAGGAACACGCATGCATCGTTCACGAGGTAGCGGGTCGCGAAGTTGTCGGTGCCATCGACGACGACGTCGTAGTCGGCGAGGAGTTCGAGCGCATTGGTCGCCGTCAGTCGGACGTGGTGTGTGTCCACGTCGACGTACGGATTGAGATCGGCGATTCGTCGCTTGGCACTTTCCACTTTCGACATGCCGATGTGCTGTGTCGAGTGGATCACCTGTCGCTGCAGGTTGTGCTCGGTGACGACGTCGAAGTCGACGATGCCGATTCGGCCGACGCCGGCTGCGGCGAGATACAGGAGGATCGGCGAGCCGAGCCCACCTGCGCCGATGCACAGGACGCGCGCGTTCTTCAGTCGGAGTTGGCCATCGACGCCGAGGTCCGGCAGCAGGATGTGCCGGTTGTATCGCGCAAGTTCCTCGTCGCTCAGCGATGTGGCGGGTGGAACGAGCGGACGCATCAGAGGTTTCCGCTGCGCTGCAGGTACTGGAAGGACAGGTAGCCCGGAATGGTCGGCAACCAGAAGGTGAGCAGGCGGTACATGAGCACCGCCTCGACGGCGATCGCCGAGTCGATGCCTGCGGTGACGAGACCAGCTGTCATCAGTGTCTCCACGGCACCGATGCCACCGGGCGTCGGCGCGGCGGCTCTCGGTGAACCGCCGTGCAAAGCGCAATCTATCCGGGTTGCCATTCGATTGGAAACAGCCCGACTGATGATCGAGTTCCTGATCGGTCGCCGCCGCTGCGGTCACCGTGCCATCAGCAACGGCAAGTTGCTG
>CAXBQV010000127.1:0-3225 GCA_963978265.1 uncultured bacterium
GGAAGACGAACGGACCTTTGAAGGTGCGGAAGCGCATGCGGATCTTGATGCTCGAATTGGGTCCGAGGCGGCACACATCGGCTTTTTGAGTCTCCCAGTAAGGAGGCACTTTACCGGTCGTCAGATTCATCACCTGCTGGTGGGACTCCAGGTGGATGTGGATGGGGTGCCACCAGCCGCCCGAGCCGTTGCGCAGCACCCACTTCTCGATGATCCGCATGGTCGCGCGGCCAACCGCAAGCGAACCGGCGGGGACGTCGCCGGTGATGACGCTACCGGCCGCGGTGTACGCGCCGTCACCGACGGTGACAGGTGCAACGAGCATCGTGTCCGAGCCGATGCGAACGCTGTCGCCGATGACGGTTCGGTGCTTCTCGACGCCGTCGTAGTTCACGAACACCGTTGCTGCACCGATGTTGGAGTCCTCGCCGATCTCGGCGTCGCCGACGTAGCTGAGGTGCGGCACCTTCGATCCCTTGCCGACGAACGCGTTCTTGATCTCCACGTAGGCGCCGGCCTTCGAGTGTTCGCTGAGCACGGTGCCGGGGCGGAGGAACGTGAATGGCCCAACGTCCGCCTTCGGACCGATGGTCGAGCCGGTGGCGTGCGTGCGCAGCACGGTTGCGTGCTCGTCGACGGTGCAGTCGATGAGCGTGGTGTCCGGTCCGATGTGGGCGCCTTCGGCGATGTCGGTGCTGCCCTTGAGGTGCGTGTTCGGTTCGATGACGACATCGCGGGCGATTGCCACTGTCGGTTCGATCCAGGTGGTCGTCGGATCGATGATCGTGACGCCGCTCGTCAGCCAGTGATGATTGATGCGGTCACGCATGCGGGCACCGGCGAGTGCGAGCTGCGCCCGGTCGTTCACGCCCATCACTTCATCCGCATTCCCGACGACCGACGCGCTCACGCGGTGACCGTCGTTCCGCAGAATGGCGAGGACGTCGGTGAGGTATTCCTCGCCCTGTGCGTTGTTGGTGGTGAGTTTCGCGAGCGCCTTCGACAGGTGTTCGAGTTCGAAGACATAGATGCCGCTGTTGAACTCGGTGATGGCGAGTTGCTCCGTTGTCGCGTCCTTGTGCTCGACGATGCCGGTGATCGAACCGTCGGGTGCACGGAGGATGCGGCCGTAGCCGGACGCGTCGTCGACGATGGCAGTGAGCACAGTGGCGGCAGCCTTCGTCCGCACATGTTCGTCGAGCAGCGCATGCAGCGTTGCCGAGGTGAGGAGCGGGGTGTCGGCCGTCAGGACGAGCGCGGAACCGGAGGCGGTGTGCTTGCCCTCCGCGGCGAGCTGCTCGAGTGCGACGCGGACTGCGTGGCCGGTGCCGCCCTGCTCGACCTGCACAGCGGTGAGGACGTCGTCGTGATGCGCGGACAGCCATTCGGTGACGCGTTCGCGTTGATGACCGACGACCACGCAGGTGGTTGCGGCATCGAGCGGTTCGGTGGCCGTGAGGACGTGGCCGACAAGTGGGCGGCCGAGGATCGGGTGGAGGACCTTTGCGAGTGACGAACGCATCCGGGTTCCCTCGCCTGCTGCGAGCACGAGGACCAGAGCCGGGGCCACATCACTCCTTCGCTGCAGGGGATGAGGAAACCCTATCTGTGGCTCCCCGTCATGGATTCGAACCACGATAACCGCCTCCAAAGGGCGGCGTCTTGCCGTTAGACGAACGGGGATTGCAGGTGGATTCTCCCCCGAGCGCGGGTGCGACCGGTAATCGTGTACCTACGGGGCCGTAGGTTACATTGCACGCATGAAACTGGTGCCGTCCGACGACGTCGAGACCGAACCGACCGACGTCCGTCGCTCCCCCGCACCGAAACCGGCCGCACGCAAGCGCATGAGCGGCCTCGAACGCCGCGAACAGCTCATCCGGGTCGGGCGCAGGTTGTTCGCCGAGCACGGCTTCGAATCCGTGACCGTCGAGCAGATCGCCGCCGAGGCGAAGGTGTCGAAGCCGGTCGTCTACGAACACTTCAGCGGTGGCGAAGTGGATGGCAAGGAGTACGGCACCAAGGAAGCGTTGTACGCGGTGATCGTCGACCGCGAGATCGCGGAACTGCTGCGTGCGATCCAGAGCGGTCTCGACGCGGTGCATCCGCGGCTCATCCTCGAGCAAACGACGATGGCGATGCTCACCTACATCGAGAACAACGACGAGGGATTCCAGATCCTGGTGCGCGACGCCCCCACCGGCATGGCGGGCGCGTTCTCGAGTCTGATCGCCGACATCGGTGTGCGCGTGCAGCATCTGCTCGCCCGCGAGTTCAAACGTCGTGGACTGAATCCGAAACTGGCGCCGCTCTACGCCCAGTCACTGGTCGGCATGGTCGCGCTGACCGGACAGTGGTGGCTCGACGAGCGCAAGCCGGGCAAGAAGGACGTCGCAGCGCACATCGTGAACCTCGCATGGAACGGTCTGCACGGACTCGAAGTCGAGCCGAAACTCCGCGGCAACTACTGACCTGCGCGGCGTCGCGCTACGGGAGCCTGGTGCGGATGTGCTGCGGCTCGGTCATGCCGAGCAGCGCTTCCGGCCCGAGGTCCCTGCCGAACCCCGACATCTTCCAACCACCAAACGGTGCATCAAGTTCCGTCACATCGTTCACATTGATTCCGATGCCGCCGTACTCAAGTCCCCTGGCGAATGTCTGGCCCCGCTCCGAATCGCCCGTATATACGTAGGCGGCGAGTCCGTACATCGAGTCGTTTGCCAACCGCAGTGCATCCTGCTCCGAGTCGACCCGCAGGACAGCAACGGCCGGCCCGAACGTCTCCTCTCGAGCAATCGAAGCGGTCACCGGCACCTCGTCCAACACCACCGGTCGCATGAAATGTCCAATGGGATCCACCGCCAGCGTCTGCGTCGACGCGCCGGCGACAACTCTTGCGCCGCGCCGGATTGCGTCCGCCACGTGCTGTTGCGTCTTCTCAAGCACGGCGGCCGTGGTGGTCGGTCCCATCACGACATCAGGTTCGATCGGGTCACCGACGTGCAGCGCGTCCACGATCGCCGCGAGTTCACCGACGAACTCATCGGCGACCGACTTCATGACGACGATGCGGTTGACTGCGATGCAGATCTGCCCGGCATTGGAAAAACTACGGCGGGCCGCTGCAGCGGCAGCGGCTCTGATGTCGGCGTCGTCCAACACCACCAGCGGACAATTGCCGCCCAATTCAAGTGTGAGTCGTTTCATGGTCGGTGCGGCAGCCTG
>CAXBQV010000128.1:0-3093 GCA_963978265.1 uncultured bacterium
CGCATGGTTTCAACATCCGGTTCGGCTACATCAAGCCGCGCGCGGACGTTGATGTCTGCATGGTCGCCCCGAAGGGCAAGCGCGGACTGCCAGAGCACCGGTCCGATTTGGGTGAGCCGCACTCGCTGTGTCCACCTATGTGGTCGACGCCGCACAGGTACTCGTCACGAATGGCGGCAAGCAGGCGGTGTACCAGGCATTCGCGTCGATCGTCGATCCCGGCGACGACGTGCTGCTCCCCGCGCCGTACTGGACCACGTACCCCGAGTGCATCCGGCTTGCCGGCGGCAACCCGATCGAGGTGGTTGCGGACGAGACGCAGGACTACCTCGTCACCGTCGAGCAATTGGAAGCAGCGCGCACGCCGAAGTCGAAGGTGCTCCTCTTCTGCTCGCCGTCGAACCCCACGGGATCGGTGTACACACCCGCGCAGGTGAAGGCGATCGGTGAATGGGCCGACAAGCATGGGATGTGGGTCATCACCGACGAGATCTACGAACACCTGTTGTACGACGGGGCGGAGAAGGCGTCGATCCCGGTGCTCGTTCCATCGATCGCGGATCGTTGCATCGTGCTCAACGGCGTCGCCAAGACATACGCAATGACGGGTTGGCGCGTCGGTTGGATGATCGGGCCGAAGGACGTCATCAAGGCGGCAACGAATCTGCAGTCACATCTGTCGTCGAACGTGAACAACGTCGCGCAGCGTGCAGCGATCGCGGCACTGAGCGGTGACCTGTCGGCCGTCGACGCGATGAAGGAAGCATTCGATCGCCGTCGCAAGACGATGGTGAAGATGCTCAATGAAATCCCGGGCGTCGTCTGCCCCACGCCCACCGGAGCGTTCTACTGCTACGCATCGGTGAAGGGTCTCTACGGCAAGACGCTGCGCGGTGCGACGATCGAATCGTCGTCGCAACTCGCGTCGCTCATCCTCGACGAGGCCGAGGTTGCAGTCGTGCCCGGCGAGGCGTTCGGACCTGATGGCTACATCCGTCTGTCGTACGCACTTGGCGACGACGACCTGGTCGAAGGCGTCACGCGATTGCAGAAACTGTTGGGCGAGGCGAAGTAGCGCGTACGAACTTTGCGGAAGGTCCGGAGCGAGACCTCAAGGCGATGGGCGAAGCACCATCGGCAGGATCGCGGAGGAGCCTTCCGAAACGTTCTGCGATGTCAGTGCGTCACGTACTGCGGTTCGATCTGCAGATCGATTGAGAACGCAACGCGCACGCGTTCTTGGATCAAGCGCGCGAGTTCCATGACGGAGTCCGCAGACGCTCCGCCGCGATTCGTGATCGACAACGCGTGCTTCGACGACGTTGCGGCGTTGCCGATCGCATAGCCCTTCGGTGTTCCGCTGTTCTCGACGAGCCATGCAGCCGACACCTTCACGCGATCGTTGCCCGCATCCCATTGCGGCGCATTGGCCGGCGCCAACCAGCGTTCAACCGTCGGATTCACGAAGAACGAGCCGACGCTCCAGGTGTCGTGGTCGCGCTCGTCGAGCACCATGCCCTTGCTCGCACGCAACTCGAGCACGGCGGCGCGCACCGCTTTCGACGTCGACCGCCCACCGACCGCGATACCAAGTTTCGCCGCGAGCTCCGGATACGCGATCGGCATGCTTTGCGCACCGAGACGTAGTTGGAACTGCACATCGAGGATCACGAGTCGCGGTGCATGCTGCTTGAACACGGATGTGCGATAGCCGAACTGGCAGTCCGCGGCGTAGAACGTCCGGATCTGCTTGCTCTCCCGGTCGTACGCGCGTACGCGTGCGATCGTCTGCGAGACGTCCTGCCCGTAGGCGCCGACGTTCTGGATCGGTGTGGCTCCGACGCTGCCGGGGATTCCTGACAGTGCTTCGATACCGGACCATTCATGATCGACGGCGTACTGCACGAAGTCGTCCATCGTCTCGCCGGCGGCAACCGTGACCGTGGCACCGGCACACGCCGCGGTTTCCTGCGTCATGCCCTTGGTGGCGACGTGCACGACGACGCCGTTCCAGCCAAGATCGTTGAAGATGATGTTGCTTCCCGCTCCGAAGACGAAGACGGGGACGCCGCGTTCGTCGTTCTCGCGAACGGTGTCGATGAGTTCCTGCTCGGTCTCCGCCACCACGAACGTTTCTGCAGGGCCACCCACTTTGAGCGTGGTGTGACCTGCCATCGATTCGTGATGACGGGTGATCACGTTCTGACCGTCGCTGTGGCTTTCGCGAGCACCGAGGTGCCGTCGCATGTGGCGCCGAGTCCGACGACGATCGTGCCGTCGTCATTGACGGCGTTGATCTTTCCCGTGAATGTGACATCGACACCGTCATCGGTGTCCGGCACCACGACCGGGCGAGTGAACCGCACTTGGTAGTCGACGACGCTCGTGGGATCGCCGACCCAATTCGTCACAACCCGGATGGCGTGACCCATCGTGAGCATGCCGTGTGCGATGACACCGGGAAGCCCGACGGACAGCGCCGTGCGATCGTTCCAGTGGATGATGTTGAAGTCGCCGGATGCACCGGCATAGCGCACCAGGTCCGCACGCGTGAAGGTCACTGTCAGCGACGGGAGTTCGAAACCGACCTCCATCACGCACCCCGCTGCACGAGCGATGTCCAGGTGCTGCCGATCTTCGAGCCATCAGCGGCAAACAGATCACCGCGCAGTGTGATCAGGTCGTTTCCCGCAAGCGCCTTGATGGATTCGATCTCGGTCTTCACCGTGAGTTCGTCACCGGCGACCACCGGTCGGTCGTAGGCGAAGCGCTGATCGCCGTGCACGACCATCGACCAATCGACGCCGACCGATGGATCGGTGACGGCATCCCCCATCGCGTTCAGCGTCACGACGATCGGGAAGGTGGCAGGGGCGACGACGTCTGCGTAACCGGCTGCGTGCGCCGCCGCGACATCGTGGCACAGTGGCGATGTCTCACCGGTGGCCGCCGCGAATTCACGCACCTTCTCACGGCCGACGACATAGGGCTCGGTGGCGACGAATGTGCGTCCCACATTCGACGGATCAAGTGCCATGCAGCCCTCCAATGGGTGAACGGCCGAAGTGAACTTCACCATGGCCGACATCGATC
>CAXBQV010000129.1:0-3062 GCA_963978265.1 uncultured bacterium
GGACCCGCTGGCCTGCCCGAGGTGCGGTAGTCGGATGGTGCTGATCGCTTCCATCGAGGACGAGGCGACCGCGCGGCGGATCCTGGAACACGTCGGGTTGCCCTCGCACGCGCCTGCTCGCCCTCGCCGGCATGGTCCGCCTCGTTCTATGGCGGCGATATGACCTACTCGCGGCGTGTTTGGGGTTGTTCGGGTACTTCCTTGCCATCCATCTGGTGAATGGGCAGTCGCGCTATCGCATCGTCTTCGAGCCCGAGTTGGCGCTGCTGAGCAGCTTTGGTGCGACGTGGCTTTCAATCTGGCTCCAGCGCGTACGCAGCCCGTCCCCCAACAAATTGGATCGACCCACGCGCACCCACGACAGCGCCTTCACGATCCACTTGGTCGGATCGAACTGCCACGCGCGCACGCCATTCCTGTAGTCGCCGGGGAACTGGTGGTGGAAGTTGTGGTACCCCTCGCCGAGCGTGATGAGCGCCACGATGCCGTTGTCGCGCGCCGAGATTTCGGGGTTGTACGGCCGGCGGCCGAACATGTGCGCCAGCGAATTGATCGAGAAGGTCGAGTGGTACTGGACGATCAGGCGGATCAGGCCCGCCCAGAGGAACGCGCCGAGCGGATCGCCCCACGCGAGGCCGATCAGCGCCGGCACCACGCCCACCATCAGGCCCACGAGCAGCACGTAGTACTTGTGCTGGAACGCCACGATCGGATCCTGGGCGATGTCGTTGACGTTGCCGGTATCACGCAGCGGGTCCTTGAAGAGCACCCAGCCCATGTGCGACCACCAGAAGCCCTTGCGCGAGTTGTACGGGTCTTCGTCTTCGTCGGTCTCGGCATGGTGCCGGCGGTGGTCCGACGACCAGTTGATCACCGAGTTCTGCACGCCGGCGGCGCCGAAGAGCACATAGAAGAGACGCAGCGGCCACGCCGCCCGGTAGGTCTTGTGGCTGAACAGGCGGTGGTAGCCGCCCGTGATCGACAGCCCGGCACAGAAGAACCAGACGACCGCCAGGACGATGTTCTCCCACTTGGTGCCGACCATCAGCGAGTAAATGAGCGCGGCCAGGGCCCCGACATGCGCCAGGGCGATGAACGTGGTGTTGACCCAGTCGATCTCGCGGTGCTCGGAAGTGGCGTGGTGCATAGACCCGCCGATTGTCCCACGGTACGGCCCATGGGGGCTATCCCCCGCCCCGGCGAGTGAACTCCAACGGACACAAAAGGCGTGGGCAAATTTGCCGAATACCCATTCGACAAGCGGGGTGAGGCGTGATGTCGCAACGGGCGTGTGTGCTGCTGGTCGATGACGAGTCCGCCATCGCGCTCGGCCAGGGCAAGCCCCGCATCCTGCTGCACGATGCCGATCTGCTTCCGGAACTCGACATGATCCTCATCATGACCGTCGAACCCGGGTTCGGCGGTCAGCAGTTCATGGCCGACATGATGCCGAAGGTCACACGCACCCGCGAGTTGCTCAAGGGGAGGCCGGATCTCGACGTGTGGATCCAGGTGGACGGCGGTGTCTCGGACTCCACCATCGAACAATGTGCAGCCGCAGGTGCGAATGTGTTCGTGGCCGGGAGCGCCGTGTACAACGCGGTCGATCCGGCCGATGCATGCAACCGGTTGCGAGCCGTTGCCGATGCCGCAATGCGCTCCTGGTCCGCGTGAACGACCAACAATTCCTTCAACGCGCAGCGGAACTCGCTGCGGAATGGATGACGTTTCCGAATCCACGCGTGGGCTGTGTGATTGTGCGCGACGGCGTCATTGTCGGGGAAGCAGCGCATCAGCGCGATGGAGATGCACACGCTGAGATCAATGCGCTGGCGCTCGCAGCGGATCGTGCGCACGGTGCAACTGCCTACGTCACCCTGGAGCCGTGCAAGCACGTCGGCCGCACAGGTTCATGTGCGGACGCCTTGATCGCGGCAGGCATCGCACGAGTCGTGATCGCAGTCGCAGATCCGACGGAGCGGGCCGGGGGAGGCGCCGAGCAGTTGCGCAATGCAGGGGTGAATGTCGAATTCGTTGCATGCGATGCGGCACGCGCGGTCAACGCGCACTGGTTGCATGCGATGCAGCACGGACGGCCATTCGTCACGTTGAAGCTCGCAACATCCGTCGATGGCCGAGTTGCCCGAGCGGCGGGTGTCGAGACCAGGATCTCCAATCAGGCGAGCACCCGCCGGGTCCACGAATTGCGTGCGCGTGTGGACGGCATCCTCGTCGGGACGGGAACGGCGACCATCGACGACCCCGCACTCACTGCCCGTGGTGTCACAGTCGAACGCCAGCCGCAGCGGTTCGTCATGGGCACGCGAGATCTGCCGACCACACTCCAACTGTGCTCAGGTGATGCACCGGCGGTGCACTTGCGCACCCACGACCCGCGAGTCGCCCTCGAGCGCGTTGCGGAACATCACGTCCGGCACCTGCTCATCGAGGGCGGCCCGACCGTCGCACGGGCATTCGTCGAAGCGGGGGTCGTCGACGAAATCATCTGGATCACTGCACCCGTGGTCTTCGGCGAAGGCCCACTGGCCATGGGCGAGACGCCGACGACTGGCATCCATCGCTGGAATCGGCAGTCCACGCTCGATCTTGACGGCGATCTCTGGAATTTCTACCGCCCGTAGACTTGGCCCATGTTCACGGGCATCATCGAGGAAACGGGCAGCATCGCTGCCGTCACCGAGCTGCCCGACGCCCGCACCTTCCGGATCTCGGCGCAGCACGTCCTCGACGGTGTGACCCACGGCGACTCCATCGCCGTCAACGGCGTCTGCCTGACCGTTGTCGAGCACGGCACTGACTTCTTCACCGTCGACGTCATGAAACAGACACTCGACCACTCGACGCTCGGCAACGTCGAGGCCGGCAGCGCGGTGAACCTCGAACGGGCGGCCCGCGTGGATTCCCGGCTCGGCGGCCACATCGTGCAAGGCCACGTCGATGGGACGGGCACCGTCGTGGCGATCTCGTAAGGTTGCGCCGTGGACCTCAACGAGCACGAGATCTGGGATCGCCCGGTTGAGTCGTCGGACGCGCCCGTTGAA
>CAXBQV010000130.1:0-3043 GCA_963978265.1 uncultured bacterium
CAACCGGCCGGCCATCGGCGAAGCCTTCAAAGCGGTCCACGAGTTTTACAATCCGGTCGGTCTCATCGCAGATCAGATTGATGAGCGAGCGGTCATCATCCGGCACACTGGTTTCCAAAAGCTGCGCCGCGCCTCTGATCCCGGACAGCGGATTTTTGATCTCATGCGCCAGCATGGAACCGAGCGCGGAAATCGAACGCGCCGCTCCGCGATGGGTCAATTGCCTGTCCATTTTTTCGGCAATTGTCTTTTCTTGCAGCATCACGACAATATCATCGCTCTCTTCCGAGCTGCGGGTCGCGAAAATATCAACGATCCGGTCCTGCCCAATGCGTGGCGTCCCAAGATCAACACGATATTCGCTGACACTGCCGCCATTATTGCGGATCGCGTCGATCAGCGCGAGCAAAGGCGAGCCGAACGGTACAATCTCGGACAATCGATGACGCGCGAGCATCGCGTCGCTCATATCGAAAAAGGCTTGTGCTGCGAGATTGGCATCCACAACGCGATCATCCGCACCGAGGCATTCGCCTCGGCGGCGGGTCTGCCGGAGCTGCCGGGCAAGCCACCGCTCGGCGGGCACATCCTCAGTCATGATTTCGTGGAGGCGGCGCTGCTCGTCCCATCCCTCCATGTACGGCGTCAACCGGTCAAGCAGGTTGAGCACATCGAGGGTGGGCATGGGGCAAGGCTACGCCGCAGCCATGTACAAGGTTTGTATAGACTTTCGCCCCTATCGAAAGGACTCCCACATGAAGCGTCGCGGCGTCGCCCTGACCATTGCCATCACCTCGCTCGTGATCTGGCTCGGTGTCGGAGGTGTGCTCGGGCCGGTGGCCGGCAAGCTGGCGGAGGTCCAGAAGAACCAGAACTCGGACTTCCTCCCCAAGAGTGCGGAATCCACGCGTGCACAGGCCGTCCTCGACACGTTCGCCGGAAACTCGAAGGACCTTCCGCTGACCGTCGTCTTCGAGAAGAAATCTGGTCGGCTCACCGCGGACGACCAGGCTGCGATCGACGCTGCAGTGCAAGCGGCATTGCAGAAGCCCGAACTCTCGAAGCTTGTCAGAACCATCACGCTGCCGAACGGCGCCACAGTGCCCTCGGTGTTTCCCGCCACCCCGGAACAGCGGGCGTTCGCAACGAGCGCCGATGGTCAGGCGTATGTCGTCAATGTGCTGCTCGATGCGTCCTTCCTCGATGACAGTGGCGAAGGATTCACCCTCGTCAGGAAGCTGGCGGATGAGGCGAAATCCGCACTCGATGCGCCTGCTCCCGGCGTCAAGGGGTACGTGACCGGCGTGGTCGGCATCTTCGCCGAGTTCGCCGCCGCGTTCGGCAACATCGACTCGGTACTCCTCCTCGTCACCGCGGTGGTCGTCGCACTCATCTTGATCGTCGTGTACCGCAGTCCGTTCCTCTGGCTCTTCCCGCTGCTCTCGGCGGGTGTGGCGCTGACTGCGGCGCAAGGCGCGATCTACTGGCTCGCCAAGCACGACATCCTCACACTGAACGGGCAGTCGCAGGGCATCCTGACCGTGCTCGTCTTCGGTGCCGCAACCGACTACGCGCTGCTGTTGATTGCGCGATACCGCGAGGAATTGCGGCATGTCGAGAGCAAGTACGAAGCAATGAACAATGCGTTGAAGGGCGTCTGGGAACCGATTGCCGCGTCGGCCGGAACGGTGTCCATCGGCCTCATCTGCCTGCAGCTGTCCGAACTCAAGAGCAACGCCGGTCTCGGACCGGTCGGCGCAGTCGGTGTCGTGAGTTCGTTCGTCGTGCTCATGACGTTCCTGCCGTCGCTCCTTGTGCTGTTCGGACGCAAAGTGTTCTGGCCGTTCGTTCCGCACTTCGGAACCGAAGTGGTCGAGACCAAGGGCATCTGGGGCAGAGTGTCACGGCAAGTAGGCACCCATCCCCGCCGGCTCTGGGCCGTGTCGTCGTTGGTGCTCCTCCTGCTCGCGAGCGCCACCTTCACGTTGAAGGCGGATGGGCTTGCCGACCTCGACGTGTTCACGGACAAGCAGGCGCCGGCGGTTGTCGGCTACAAGGTGCTGAGCGACCACCAGTTGATCTCGCCCTCCGCGGACGCATCGGTGGTCGTGAACGCCGATGCGACGAAGTCGGTGCTGGCGGCGCTCACGAGTGAGAAGAGCGTCGGTCGTGCGGTGCCGCGCGTCGAGGGGGATGTCGTGAACACATGTGCCGATGTCCTGTCCTGCAACACGGTGAAGGTGGTCGATGGCAAGGCGGTCATCGACGTCTTCCTGGTTCCGCAGGAGTCTGCGGAGGATGCGCAGTCGCTGCTTCGCGACCTCCGGAAGACCGTGCACGCGGTCGACGGCGCCGACGCACTCGTCGGTGGTCAGGCGGCCGGCAACCTCGATGTGCAGGATGCATCGCAGCGCGATCGCAAGGTGATCATCCCCGTTGTGCTGCTGGTCATCATGCTCATTCTCATGCTGTTGCTGCGGTCAATCCTCGCGCCGGTGCTGCTCATCGGAACGGTGCTGCTCTCGTTCTTCGCCACGCTCGGTGCCAGTGCGCTCGTGTTCAACCACGTGTTCCACTTCAAGGGTGCGGACTCCTCGTATCCGCTGTTCGCGTTCGTCTTCCTCGTCGCACTGGGCATCGATTACAACATCTTCCTCATGACACGCGTGCGCGAGGAGAGCATCCGCATGGGGACCCGCCCCGGAACGTTGAAGGCGCTTGCCGTGACCGGCGGTGTCATCACGTCGGCTGGTGTCGTGCTAGCAGCGACCTTCTCTGTGCTCGGTGTGCTGCCGCTCGTATTCCTTGCACAACTCGGTTTCGCAGTTGCGTTCGGTGTGCTGCTCGACACGCTCATCGTGCGGTCGCTCGTGGTGCCGGCACTGGCTTACGACATCGGCCCGAAGATCTGGTGGCCGAGCAAGCTCGTCAAGAATTCGTGATTGATCCCGGCGCGAGTCGGGTCTCCGTCATCACGCCGCCGATGCGTTCGACCCGATAGGCGGCGGGGCCGTTTGTGGCGTCGAATTCGGCGTCGGTGATG
>CAXBQV010000131.1:0-3038 GCA_963978265.1 uncultured bacterium
CTATCCACTGCTCCGCGAGATGTTCTGAGACGGTCGCAGCGGCCTCATCGAGCCGACGGCCGCACGCGGCGTGAGCTACTTGACGGTGAGATGCCAGATCACCGGCGCGGCGCTCGGTGGCATTGCGATGTCCGCCAGCTCCGGATAGTGCGCGATGAGGGTTTCCGGCACCGCGACGGGATTCCCGCGCAGCAGGTGGATCAGTTGCAGCGCGTTCGCGACGGCCTTGCCCTGAAAGTGATTGTTGGTGACGACGTAGCCGTCGGGCGAAATGACGACGCCCGAGCCGGTGCCGCCTTGTTTCTGGCCGCCCTTGCGTTCCTTCGCGCGCGTATCGACGCGAACGACGGCGGGACCGATGGTGTCGATCATGGGCGTCGGCTCGATCATCGGCACGATCTGGGCGGGCGCCAAGGCGAAGGACATCGCACCACTCAAAGGCCTGCGCGCATCTGTGCTCCTGTACGCGATCGCCCTCATGCCGATTGCGTTCGTTCCCATCGGGCCGTGGATGGGACTTGTGCTGCTCGTCTCGTCGACGGTGGTCGGACCTGCGCAAGTGTTCTACCTCGAAACCGTCGATTTGGTCCGGCCGCGTGGCACGCCAGTCGCAGCCCTCGGCACGTTGTGGATGATCGAGGGGACGGCCGCCGCACTTGCGCAGGCGATCGGTGGGAATGTCTCGGAGCTCGTCAGCCCGCAGTTGACGCTGCTCTTGGGCAGCATCATCGTCTTTCTGTCACCGATCATCTTCACGATCGGCATGCGCACGGTGCTGCGCTCAGCCGCCTGATTCCATCGCACGCAGGATTGCGATCCGCTCTGCGAGCGGCGGATGCGTTGCGAACAATTTGTTCGCAGTCGACGCATCGAGCGGGGATTCGATCCACACGTGCGCAACGGCGTTCGAGCGTTGGCGCACCACCGTCGAATCCTGTTGCAGGGTCTCGAGTGCGCGGCGAAGTCCGGCGGGATTGCGGGTGAACTGCACACCGCTGGCATCGGCCAGTGACTCGCGACTGCGGCTGATCGCCGCTTTCAACAACATTGACGCGAGTGGCGCGAGGACCATCACCACGAGTGCCGCAATGAGCGCGAGCGGATTGGCGCCACCACCGTCGCGGTTGTCTCGGCGACCACCGCCGAACCACATGATGCGCATGAGCATGTCGCTCAGGAGCGCGATTGCGCCGGCGGTGGTTGCCGCAACCGCGGAGACGAGGGTGTCTCGGTTGGCAACGTGCGCCATCTCATGTGCGGCGACGCCCTGCAACTGCTCTCGATCCATCACCCGGAGGATTCCGGTGGTGAAGGCGATCACGGCGTGGTCGGGATCGCGACCGGTCGCAAACGCGTTCGGCGCTTCGTCGTCGACGATGGCGACCTTCGGCATCGGCATCCCGGATGCAATGACGACTTCCTGCACGATGTTGTACAACTGCGGCGCCGATGACTCGTCGACCACCCTCGCTCCCGTCATCGTCAGCACGATGCGATCGCTCGCGTAGTACGACCACCACACGCCCAGCAGGGAGATGCCGACAGCGAACGGCACCACACCGAACGACGTGTAGCCGAGGTAGACGCCGACGGCCCAGATAACGAGCGCGGTCAGCGACGCCATCAGGCCGAGGAGCACCAACGTCTTGCGCCGGTTGGCCTCCTGTTGCGCGCGGAAGTTGACCGACACCTAGAACTGCACCTTCGGAACGGTGCGGGCCTGCGGGTCATTCACTTCATAGAACGTGCGGGCCGTCACTTTCGCGAGCCCGGCGAAGAACTTGCCGGGAATGGCAACGACGGTTGCGTTCAATGTGCGCACAGAGTCGTTGTAGTACTGACGCGCGAACCCGACCTTGTTCTCGGTGGCCGAAAGCTCTTCCTGCAGCGAGAGGAAGTTCGCGGACGCCTTCAGGTCCGGATACGCCTCACTCACGGCGAGCAGCCCGCGCAATGCCTGGGTGAGCATGCCGTCAGCTGCGGCGACCTGCTCGAGACCATGAGCGGAGGTGGCAGCAGCACGTGCCTGCACGACGCGCTCGAGGGCTTCCTTCTCATGCGAGGCGTAGCCCTTCACCGTTTCGACGAGGTTCGGGATGAGATCGTTTCGACGTTGCAGTTGCACTTCGATCTGGGCGAACGCCTCATCGACACCCACATTGAGTTTGACGAGGGCGTTGTACTGGGCGATCACGAAGACCACCAGCACTGCGAGGACTGCGAGGATGACGAGAGCCGTTGTGTTCATGGCACCAACCTACGTCGGGTGCGCAGCCGGTCGTCCGGTGATCAGCCGATTTCTGACGAAGTGGTAACACTCCCGTAGAAGCATTCCTCGAACACGGCGCGCGCCCGACGGGTGGTGCGCCGGTAGTCCTCGAGGAGTTCGGCACCCCCAGCGACGCCGACGACGTCGGCCATCAGGCGCAGGTCGAGGAGGTCCGTGGACACCTGGTCCTGCGACTTCCCGGTGACGAGCATCTGGATGTTGCGGACACGAGTGGCCATCAGCCACGCAGCGAGCAACGTGTCATGTTGGTCGACGGTCACGAGTTCGGCGTCACGCGCGGCCGCCAGGCCCTGCAACGTCGACAGGGTGCGAAGTTCAGGGATCGTCGATGCATGCTGGAGTTGGAGGAGCTGCACGAGCCACTCGACATCCGAGAGGCCGCCTCGACCGAGCTTCATGTGCAACGACGGGTCCGCGCCGCGCGGAAGCCGTTCGGATTCGACGCGGGCCTTGATCCGTCGGATCTCGCGCACCTCGGTGTCAGGAAGCCCACCCGAGGGATACCGCATGCCATCGATCAGCTCGACGAAGGCATCGCCGAGTCGGACGTCCCCGGCGAACGGACGAGCTCGGAGCAGTGCCTGGCTCTCCCAGCCGAGCGACCACTTCTCGTAGTAGTTGCGGTACCCCTGCAACGAGCGCACAAGCGGCCCGTTCTTGCCCTCCGGGCGGAGATCGGCGTCGATGAGGAGTGGTGGTTCGGTGCCGTTGTCACGGCGCACGTATGTGGATGGAAGAGAAGATCGGT
>CAXBQV010000132.1:0-2862 GCA_963978265.1 uncultured bacterium
CATCAATGAGTTGAAAGAGCAAAGTGAATGCCAGCGCGGTGCACAGAGCCCCCAGGGCGACCACGGACAGCCCCGGCGCACGAACGGCCCGCAGACGCGCAGCCAGGGCCCTTCTCGCGCATCCCAGCCGGTCGGCCAGGCTCGCGCCCAGGAGGTCGTCGAGGTGCGCACGGAGGCGGTGCGCCCGTCCCAGTTCCTCTGGCGCGGCCGGCTCTACCTCGTGCGCGAGGTGCTCGCCCATTGGGTCGAGCTCGGCACGTGGTGGACCTCCGGCGCCGTGCGCCGCCGCACGGCGCGTCGCGGCGATCGTGGCGCGGGTCGACTCACGGCCCGTTCCGACGAGCAGCAGGCGGTCCGTCGGCACCGCCTGCCGCGCCGCCTCCACGACGCGGTGGTGGACGGCAGCCGGGACAACGTCCTCATGCTCGTGGAGCACGAGCCGGTCTACACGGCCGGGAAGCGCACGCAGCCGGAGGACAGACCCACCGACGGCTCCCCCGTCATCGACGTCGACCGCGGTGGCCGGATCACCTGGCATGGACCGGGGCAGCTCGTCGGCTACCCCCTCGTCCGGATGCCCGACCCGATCGACGTCATGGACTACGTACACCGACTCGAGGCCGCCGTCATGCGGGTCTGCGCCAACTACGGCATCGCCACCGAGCGCCAACACGAGCGCACCGGCGTCTGGGTCCCGGCGGACGACCGCGGTCCGGCGCGAAAGATCGCAGCGATCGGCGTGCGCATCGCGCGTGGCGTCACGATGCACGGGTTCGCTCTCAACTGCAACAACGATCTCGACTGGTACCATCGCATCGTGCCCTGCGGCATACGTGACGCAGGCGTCTCCACCATCAGCGAAGAAGTCGGTAGGAATGTGCCTATCGCCGAAGTCGTTGACCCCATGATTGATGCCCTACGGCTCGAACTCGGAGACTGGCTTTCATGACCGTGACACCTGACGGACGCAAGTTGCTGCGCGTCGAAGCGCGCAATGCCGAGACTCCAATCGAACGCAAACCCGAGTGGATCAAGACCAAACTCAGGACTGGTCCCGAGTTCCTCGAAATCAAGGAGCGTGTGCAATCCCTCGGACTCCACACGGTCTGTCAGGAAGCCGCATGCCCCAACATCTTCGAATGCTGGGAGGACCGCGAGGCCACCTTCCTCGTCGGTGGCTCCGCGTGCACACGCAGATGCGACTTCTGCAACATCGACACCGGCAAGCCCGATCCCCTCGACATGGATGAACCGCGCAAGGTTGCCGAATCCGTTCAGCAGATGGGGTTGAAGTACGCGACGGTCACCGGTGTCGCACGCGACGACCTCGACGACGAAGGTGCTTGGTTGTACGCGGAAACGGTCCGCAAGATCCATGAGTTGAATCCGGGCACCGGGGTCGAGGTGCTGATCCCCGACTTCAGCGCGAAGCCCGAACTGCTCCAACAGGTGTTCGCGGCAAGTCCTGAAGTGCTTGCGCACAATCTCGAAACCGTTCCGCGAATCTTCAAGCGCATCCGTCCGGCGTTCCGCTACGAGCGCTCACTCGATGTCATCACACAGGCTCGCGCCGCGGGACTGGTCACCAAGTCGAATCTCATCCTCGGCATGGGCGAGGAAATCGACGAAGTGCATCAGGCGCTGCGAGATCTCGTCGACGCCGGCTGCGAACTCATCACCATTACGCAGTATCTGCGTCCGACCAATCTGCATCATCCGATCGCCCGCTGGGTAAAGCCCGAGGAGTTCGTAGCACTCGCTCAGGTGGCAACGGATATGGGCTTCAGCGGCGTCATGAGCGGGCCGCTCGTGCGCTCGTCGTACCGCGCTGGTCGGCTGTACCGACAAGCACTCGAGGCCCGAGAACGCGGCGAACGGGCAACCATCACCGTCGGCGTCTGACCCTCTAGTCTGTGCCCGTGGCCAAAGAAGCTCCAGCAACCGGTCGGATCGCGCAGATCCGTCAGACCTACCGACTCACGAAGGACCTCGATCCGGCGATCCGCTGGATCCTCCCTGTGACACTGCTCGGCACCCTGGCGGTGCTCGTCGGCATTGCAGCGCTGCTGAATGCGGCGTGGGTAGGCGTGATCCTCGGTCTGCCGTTCTCCGTCCTCGTCACGATGTACATCTTCGGCAAGCGCGCAGAGAGCGCTGCGTACGCGTCGATCGCGGGCCAACCCGGCGCTGCTGTTGCGGCGCTCAACACGCTGCGTTCCGGTTGGTTCACAACGCCGTTCATCGAAGTTACCAAGAACCAAGACGGTGTGCACCGCGTCATCGGTCGGCCGGGGATCATCCTGGTAGCCGAAGCCCCCGCATCCCGCGCGCCGGAACTGCTCAAGGTCGCGAAGGCCAAGATCCAGCGCTATGCAAGCGACGTTCCC
This sequence comes from uncultured bacterium, assembly GCA_963978265.1. Lineage (GTDB taxonomy): Bacteria > Actinomycetota > Actinomycetes > S36-B12 > UBA5976 > JAKALQ01. The sequence continues at coordinate 2,388 of CAXBQV010000132.1, forward strand.
GTGCATGAAATCGTCTGCGGTGAAGGCGGCGTCGCACTCACGAAGCTCAATCGCACGATCATGAAGCTGCCACGCGCGCTTCGCCCAGCAGAAGTCACCGAGTTGCGGCGCAAGCTCGATGCCGTGCAGAAGGGTCCGTCGCTGCCGATCCCCCGTGGTCCGATGCCGAAAGGCATGCGCGTCCCCCGTCCACGCTGATGGAACGTGCGACGCTCAACCGCAGAGCAGCGGCACTTCTCATCGATTGGGCTGCAAGCACGGCCGTTGCTGTTGCCTTGACCGGCAATATCTGGGATCCCAGAACGAACCAGTGGAACCTGCTGATCTTTCTCGCGGAGGTCCTGCTCTTCACGATCCTGCTCGGTGGTTCGTTCGGGCAGTTGTTCGTCGGAATTCGGATCGAGACGATCGACGGCGGCCGGCCGAATCATCTGGCAGTTGTGGTGCGCACCCTGCTGCTCGTGCTCGTCATCCC
>CAXBQV010000133.1:0-2706 GCA_963978265.1 uncultured bacterium
GCCCAGGGAGCCACAAACGCGCAAGCCGGGGTGATCGCGACAAGCCCTGCAACTGCCCCAGATGCGGCGCCGAGGCCTGTTCACGTCTCGTTCGATGAACTTGACGGTGACGGTGCCTGCGGTCGGCGTTGCGACCCAGAGCTGCTGGCCATCAATGCTGCCATCAGCCGGTGCGAAGGCAATAGTCGAGTTCTGGACCGTGGTGCCGTTGAATGCCCAAGCAGTTGCAGCCTGTGCGGTTGCACTGAGACCCGGGGTTCCTTCGGTTGTGGCCGAGAACGTGCTTCCGGTGACGGTCACGTAGCGGTAGCTCGGGAAAGCTTCAGCAGTCGTGTCTGCGCCAGCCGTGATGGCAACGTAGTTACCGGCGCCAGCAGTCTGCGTGACTGCGAGGGTGTCGGTGTAAGCACCGGTACCGGTGTTCGGCACGGACACCGCGAACGGTGCGTCGGCCGATGCCGCTGCGCTCGCCGGGGCTGCTGCAAGCAGACCGCCAGCAAGGGCCGCAACGATCGAAAGCGCAATGCGCTTCTTCATGTTGTTTCCTTTCGGATAGTCGATTCAGGAGGGTCCTGAACCGGCTCGGTGACCGCTCGCCTACTCATTACGTATGAGTGGGCTAGTTCGTGACGCGCACGAAGCAGACGTGTGAATTGATGTGTGAGTTGGTCGAGGACGACTAGCGCTGCGTTGCAGAGCGCAGGAGGCTGCCTGCGGCATCGATTTCGTCGTCGAGTACGGCGGTGTACACCGACAGTGTCAACGCGACGCTGGCGTGCCCCAGGAGCCGCTGTGCGGTGCTCACGTGCACGCCGTTCGCCTTCAACAGGTAGGCGTAGGTCTTGCGGAGCGAGTGGATCGTGACGCCATGCGGCTTGAGCGCCTTCGCCAGCGGTCGGCGATCGGGGTCGAATTCGGTGAAATGTCCGAGATAGGGGATGGATCGGACGCCCGCTGATGATTTCGGACGGCCGTGGATGCTGCGCCAGACATGGAGGCGGCCGTCGCGAATGTCCGAATCTTCGAGTACGACGGCCTCTCCCCATCGCAGACCGTGCAGGGCGAGGAACCGTACGTGGTCGTTGTGCTCGCCGAAGTCAGTTGCCGCGATGGTTTCCCAGCGCAGGAAGGGTTTCGGCGGCGTCGCCACTCGCTTTGCCTTGATGCGGTCAGTGGGGCTGTGCATCACCATGCCGAGTTCGCGGGCTTCGCGGAACACGGTCTTGAGCATCATGAGGGTTTGGTACGCGGACGGCGGCGGCAGTGCGTCGAGAATCCGGCGCAGGTCCTGGACGGTGATGTCCTGCAACCGGAACTGCCCCAGCACCGGTTGCACGTAACGCCGATACGCGCCGAGATAGTTCTCGCGCGTCTTTCGGGTGATGGAAAGCAACGGCAATTGCTGATGCACAAAGGCGTCAAGCAGCACGGTGTTGCTCCCAGCAGTACCCCCTGCCCCGTGCATGTCTTGCAAATGAATCGGGGGTTGGTCGTGTGCGACCAACCCCCGATGCGGCCCGAATCATAGGAAGATGAGTGCCGTCGCTGTCAAATCAGTCACATGCGCGTCGCAAGTACTTCGGCAACCCGAAGCCATTCGAGTACTTCGTCGGCAGATAGTGAGTTGCTGCCGCGCCGCACGACATACAACCCGTTCAGCAGATCATGCTTGAATTGGTAGACGACGAGCATGCACGACTGTGCATTTGCAGGTCCCATGTTGACCCAGAAGATGCGGCGGTCGCTCGCTGGTCGGAGTCCCGTGGGAAGTTCTGGCAGCGTGAGATACGCATATGCATTCAGCAAACCTGTTTGGCTGAGTGAGCCGCCGCGTTGGCGACATGATGCGTCCGCCGCATCCAACTCGATGAGTGCCTGACGGACCGCCGCGCTCGATGTGTAGCGCACGGTCTCCGAACTGAGGAACGAGTACGGCTGGGTCCCGGTCTTGGCAGTGACGACCACCTGCCTCCGCGCCTGCCGTTGCGTTTCGCTGTTGAACTTCGCTTCGCACCAATCTAGCGAGGGATCCTTCAACTCCGTACCACCGGTCATCGGTCGCACAAGTTGGTCATCGGAGAAGTCCTCCTGCGCAAGACCGATGTTGGAGAGCGCCACCTGCGTGCGGTCCTCCAGCGAACTATCCAGCGTGAACGGTGCTCGATCGATGGTGCCGGTCTGCGTCCACTGCAGCGTCACCGTTTGTGCACCCACCAGCGTCAGGTTCTTGGCTGTGATCCGCACGCGGTGCGTGCCGAGCAGGCGCGCTGCGACCCGCGCGCTGCGCTTCTCGTTGCTGGTGATGCGTTGATACGGCTTGCCATCGACGAACACCTGCCCCGAACCGGCGCCCACCACGAGGGCGGTGGCGCCGCTGGACGTGAACGTGGCAGCGCAACTGGACGAACAGGTGCTGACCGTGCCAGAACGCCGCCAGGTCCCCGTCAGCGACATTGTTGAGGCGGGGGTGAAGCGGGATTCCACCTGCAATCGGCCGGCAACGCCGTTACCGAGGCAATCGAAGACCCGAGCGGCAGCGTCAACGCTGCCATTTGCAGGGACCCGGAGGCGCGGAACGCCGGGGGCGGCTGCGGTCCAGCGATAGAGCGCGAAACCGTTGGCAGCGACCGTGCGCGCATCGCACACCCCCGCGCGCAGCCACACCGACCACACGACAAGTGCCGTGAGCCCGACCGCCGCCAACTT
>CAXBQV010000134.1:0-2703 GCA_963978265.1 uncultured bacterium
CGCCACGGGAAAGTGCCTGTGCGGCAAGGTGCAGGTCGAGATCAATCTGCCGGCCTTCTGGGCCTGGCACGATCGCTCACGCTCGACCCGGCGCCCTCTCTGACTGCGATCCCTATGGCGCTGAATCGTGTCCCGTCTCCAAGACAAAAGCCGACATGAAACGTCCGATCTCCGATCACGGCACGCAAAACCCGCGGCGAGATACGGGTTGTGTCCGGGATCAAAAAATTTCCTGTCAATTCACGGATGCGTGCGCCGTTGATGTTGAGTGCGCCCGTACCATGCGCCATCACATTCGCCGCAACCGTGCCGATCAACGGTTTCCGTGCCACCACGATCGGTTCATGCGCCGGTTTCAACGCAGTACCCCAACCCTCACGTTCACCGTCAAGGTTGAGGGACTTCGGAAACCCGGACCCGTACAACCAATGAATCGAGTCCCGGATCTCAAACCCAACGTCCTCGATCGCGCACGCCATCCGGTGATAGGTGCGGGTCCCACCGAACGCGAGAACATGACCACCAGGCTTCAGTACCCGGTAGCACTCGGCCCACACGGTCGCGTCATACGCGATACCCGAGGCGTCCCACCGTTTCCCCATGAACCCGAGCTCATAGGGGGGATCGGTCACGATCGCATCGACCGATCCATCCTCGAGCGTGGCGAGTTGTTCACGACAGTCACCATGCAGGACCGTCATTCGGGTTCCTGGATTGTCTGGTTGAGTCGCAGGTTGATCGTCGGGTACGAGTCTCCGGTCATGAGCTTGATGATGACGGTGAGGGCCGCCACGTAGCCTCTGAGCCATTCGCGACGGTCGTTGGGTGTCCGGGACCCGTAGGTGTATTCGTGGACGCCGTAGGCCCTCAGGGAGCGCACTGCGGTTCTGGCGAGGTCTTCGACCTGGTCGGGGGTCAGCATTCGTCGTGCTCGTGGATGCTGGTCGTGTATCGGTCGTGGGCGTCGTACCAGGCGGTGCAGCGTTCGCATTCGCAGGTATGGGTGATCGGATGGTCGGCGACCTCGAGGAGGTTCTTGACTTGGGCACTGGAGCCGAACCAGTCGCGGACCATTCGTTCGGCGGTGCGTTGGAGCCGATCGGGCCTGTTGGTGGTGTCGATCTCGATGACGAGGCGGTAGAGGGTCATCGGGATCGTTCTCCATTCAGGTAGGCGAGGGTTTCTTCGGGAGTGCGTATGGGTGCGCGGTTTTCCACTGGTGAGCGTTTGCGCGACGCGCGGTTCACTAACGGTTCCTTTACGGTTAGGGTGCCGCTCTGGCACCCCGTGGTGGACTCTGTGGCACCCCGTGATGGACTCTCTGGCACCCCGTGACCCTTCGAGGTGCCGTTCTGGCACCCCGTGCGGATTGGGGTTTCCACAGGCAACCGATAGACCTTCGTCTGTCGATCAGCGCGCCGGCCGAACCATCCATCGTGGATGATGAACCCGTCGGCTTCGAGCTCGTCGAGTGCACGTCGAACGGTCCGTTCGCCGAGTTCGGTGAACTCGCAGATCCATGCGACCGACGGCCAACACACTCCGGTATCAGCGTTCCATCGGTCTGCGAGCGCGAACAGGACGAACTTGCGGGTAGCACTCCCGACCTCGCATTGCCGTGCCCAGTTCAGTCCCTCGATGCTCATACGGCTCGTCTCCGGCCGGCGGTCTTCGCACACTGGCTCGAGCAGTGCAGTTTCTGGCCTGCCATTTCGGCGGGGATCGTGAACCCTCGTCGACATTGCTTACAGACCAGATGCCGAATGCGCTGGTTCCCTTCCCGTGCTCGTCTGCGGCGTTCCTTGATGCTCAGACCACCCCAGATGCCGGGCTCGTCGCGATTCGCAGCAGCGGCCTCACAGGGTTCCCTGACGGGACAGCCAGCACAGATGCTCCTGGCGAGTTGGGTGGTGAGGGCGTTCAGACCGTTGTTGTCGGGGTACCACCAGCTCGTTGGCTTCCCGCGACAGGCTGCGTCGTATCGCCATTCGTCGAGGCTGAATGCGTGGAGGCGACCAGTGGTCAATGCCGGTCCTCCCAGATGAGGAGGATGGCAAGGGCGGCACCGCCGATGCACATTCCGAATGCGATCCAGTCGATCAGTCTCATCCGAGGAGCTCCTTCAACACTGAGAGGCGACACACGAACAGGCCGTCGGTCATGCCGTCGGGCATCGCGATGTAGACGAATGGGCGAGGATCTCCGGTCGACTTGGCCGCTGCGGACTGCTTCTCGGCGGCGAGGAATCGGGTCTCGATCGGCTTCACCTGGGCACCGGCCTTGACCTCCACCCGAACCGGGAGATGGGTCCAGGCCTCCTCGTTCGCCTTGCGACCGTGGAACAGGGCCTCGGCTCCGAACAGGTCCTCGAGGGCCTTGCGGGCGAGGGACTGCTTCCGGTGACCTTTCTGCTTGTTGATTCGGCCGCGTCGCTGGTTCACAGTTTCGCTGCGTTCCGGCTTCTCAGCCTTGAACCGAGGCGTCACGTCATCGGTCGGCATTCTTGGCCTTCCATTGGGCGATGCGTGCGGCACGTTGCACGTTGAACGCGTCGACCTTCTCCCGACTGACTCCAGCACGCTGCAGACAGGACTCCACGACCTTCGCCTGATAGCCGTTGCGATCAGCGCGAATCAGGGCCGCAGCAAGCTCGACCACCACGTCCTGTAGGCGAGCATGGAGTTCCCGGTGGGCAGCGAGGCG
>CAXBQV010000135.1:0-2586 GCA_963978265.1 uncultured bacterium
CGGTCGGAATCCACGACCTCCCCACACGAACGTCGCTTCCCGCGGGCGTGACGTCGCGGACGTACCTGCCCGATGACGCCGCACGCGTGCACGCGCTGCTCGACCGCGCGTACGAAACGTGGGACACCGACTACGTCCGGGTGAGCCACGACGACTGGGTTGCATGGATGACGAACGACCCGGAGTTCGACGCGACCACCTGGGCGGCCGGCGCGCTTCCAGTCCGCGACGATGTCGCTGACGCGGAGCGCGGCTTCTTCACCGTCGCCGAGAATCGCACAGTCGATGAACGTCGCGATCGGCTCCGGATTGAACGCCGCGTGACCGCCGGCAATCACGATCGGGTGCGAATCGTCGCGATCGACCGCGTGCAAGGGAATGCCTGCGAGGTCGAGCGCGGTCAGCATGTTCGTGTACCCGAGTTCGGTCGCGAAGCTGAGTCCGAACACATCGAATGCGCCAACCGGGCGATGGGCGTCGAGTGTGAACTGCGGTACCCCTGAGCCGCGCATGAGCTGCTCGAGGTCGGGCCACACGGAGTAGGTGCGTTCACAGAGAACGTCGTCGCGCTCGTTCAGCACTTCGTACAGGATTTGCACGCCTTGGTTCGGCAGTCCGACCTCGTATGCATCGGGGTACATCAGCACCCAGCGCACATCAACGCTGTCCCAATCCTTCACGACGGCATTGAGTTCACCGCCCACGTACTGGACTGGCTTCTGGACATTCGGAAGGAGGCGTTCCAGTGCAGGGAACACGGACTCGACAGGCATTCGGACTCCTCGTGGAGGCGGGCTCGACCCGCAAGCAACAGCTGTGGAGAAGTTTAGTCCGCGCCGAAATGGATCTGCTGCAGGAGACCGATCGCGATCGCGAGGGCGAACATCGATGATCCACCGTAGGAGACGAATGGCAAGGGCACGCCAGTCATCGGCATGATGCCGAGACTCATTCCGATGTTCTCAAAGGCCTGGAACCCGATCCACGACGCGATTCCGGCGGCGGCGAGTCTCCCGAACGTGTCGGGCGCACGTCCGGAGATGCGCAGAGCCCGCCAGACGATGAGACCGAGCAGCACCACGATGAGACCGGACCCGAGGAATCCGAGCTCCTCCCCCGCAACCGAGTAGATGAAGTCCGTCTGCTGCTCCGGAACGAAGCGGCCGTTCGTCTGCGGGCCATTGAACAATCCGGTGCCCGTCCAGCCTCCGGAACCGATGGCGATGCGTACCTGGTTGAGGTTGTATCCGGCACCTGCGGGGTCGACCGTCGGATCGATGAAGACGGTCAGCCGGTCACGTTGATAACTCTTGAGGACGCCGGGTACCGAGATGGCGATACCGCCGACGAGCACGACGCCGGCAAGGATGGCGATGAACCAACCTCGCGCTGCTCCACCGATGGCCAGCACTCCCATCATGGTCACCGAGATGACCAAAGCTGTACCGAGATCCGGTTGCAGCATGATGAGCGCGAGTGGCACACCGACCAGGGCAAACACCTGCAACACCTCTCGCACTGACGGTCCGCGAGAGGGATCACGCAGTTCGCCGAGCATGAACGAAATGATGATGACGACGGCGATCTTGGTGAACTCTGCAGGCTGCAACGTGAAGCCTGCTGGGAGTGAGATCCATGCGCGAATGCCGTTGACTCTCGTACCGATGAGCAGAACTGCGATGAGACCGAGGATCGAGAGGCCGTAGACGATCGGCGCATAGGCGCGCAACAGCGGGTAGTTGAGTCGACTCGTCGCCCACCCGAGTGCGAAAGCGATGATGAGCGTGAGCAGATGCTTCTTCAGATAGTTCTGCGGATCGAGTCCGAGTGTGATCATGCGTGGACGCGTTGCCGACCACACCAACAGAGTTCCGAGGAACGCGAGGGTGATCGCCGCGCCGGTGAGGATCCAGTCCTGCTGGCGCCAGCGGGATGCAACGGCGGGCCGGTAGTCGAGCAGGCTCATTTGACCTTCCCTGCAAGCGGACTCCACACCTGACCGGCGCCGGGAAGCGGCACCACGGTCCCGTCCGCACGAACGGTCGGGAGTCGCTTCTCCGGAGCCGCATTGAGCAGCACCGAATTCGCCGGATTCACCGTCCGCCCCTGCACACCGAAGAGTGCCTCATAGATCTTGCGCACGCTCGGCGCAGACGTGCCCGCACCGGTGCCGCCCTGCGACACGTTCATCACGACCGCGTATCGCGGCTTGTTCGCCGGTGCGAAGGTGGCGAACCATGACACCGGATAGCGGGTGCCGGTCATTTCTCCAGAACCCGTCTTCGCGGCGATCGGTACTTGATCCAGTGGGAATCCCGAGAACGCGATCGTGGCAGTACCGCCGTTGGGAACCCCTTCAAGCGCTTGCAGCAGATAGGTGCGCACGGCCTTGTCGATGACGATCTTCTTCTTCACCTTCGGCTCGACACGCGTGACGGTCTTGCCATCGGCGGAGATGAAGGCTTTCGCAATGCGCGGTTCCCATACCGTGCCACCATTCGCGATCGCGGCGTATGCCATCGCGTTCTGCAGCAGGGTGATCGCACTGTCGCCCTGCCCGATCGCATTGTTGGCGGCATCGCCGCC
>CAXBQV010000136.1:0-2390 GCA_963978265.1 uncultured bacterium
GGCCGGTGATGCCGACATCGAGCGTGCCTTCGCCGACGTAGGTCGCGATGTCACGTGGCCGGAGGAAGAAAAATTCGACGTCGTTGTCGGGATCATGCACCACGAGCTCCCGCGATGCACTCGCGGCGTAGTACCCGGCTTCGCGCAACATTGCGCGCGCCGGTTCCGCCAAGGTTCCCTTGTTCGGGATTGCCACTCGCAGCATGGGGGTTCCGATCAGAGTGATTTGTAGACGTCGTCGGTCGTGATGCCCGTGGTCAGCATCAAGGCCTGCACCTGGTAGAGCAACTGCGAGATCTCCTCGGCTGCGCGCTCCTTCGATTCGTATTCCGCGGCCATCCATGCCTCGGCCGCTTCTTCGACAACCTTCTTGCCGACCGCATGCACACCCGCACCAACGTGGCGGACGGTGCCGGACTCCAGATCGCCTGCGGCCACCTTGGCCGAGAGTTCGGCCCACAGTTCGTCGAAGGTCTTCATGTCACCAGCCTACGGAACGCAAGGTTTTCAGCGTGATCAAGGCAGCTTCCGCCGCCTCCTGGCCCTTGCTTTCACTGCTGTGCCACAGACCTGCACGTTCGAGTGCCTGCTCCTCCGTGTCACACGTCAGCAGCCCGAATCCGACCGGCACACCGGTGTCGAGTGCGACCCGGTTGAGCGCGTCGGTTGCAGCCGTGCAGACGTAGTCGAAATGCGGTGTGCCGCCGCGGATGACGACGCCGAGCGCGACGATGGCATCGACACCCGACTTCGCGGCACGCATCGCGGCGACGCCGAGTTCGAATGAGCCCGGTACCCGAACGACGTCGTAGCTGACACCGGCCGAAGCGCAGGTCTTGACGGCAGCATCGATGAGACCGCCCATCACGACGTCGTGCCACGACGAGGCGATGATGGCGACGCGAACCTCACCCATACCGCTGACATCAAAACTCGGTGCACCCGCTCCGCTCATCGTGACTCCGTGAAATCGTGACCCATGCGGGTCGCTTTGGTCTGCAGATAGTTGATGTTCTCCGGCCGTGGCGGCACCACAAGTGGTTCACGACCGGAAATGCTGAGTCCGTAGCCCTCGAGTCCCGCCCGCTTGGATGGATTGTTCGTCAGCAGCACCATCGACTTGATGCCGAGGTCGGCGAGGATCTGCGCGCCGGTGCCGTAGTCGCGAGCGTCCGCCGCGTATCCGAGTGCGAGGTTTGCATCAACGGTGTCGAGGCCCTGCTCCTGCAACGCATATGCCTTCAACTTGCCGAGCAAACCGATGCCACGCCCCTCATGTCCACCCACATACAGCACGACACCCCGGCCGCGTTCGGCGACCGCCTGCAATGCGGCGTGCAACTGCGGCCCGCAATCACAGCGCCGTGAATGGAAGACGTCGCCTGTAAGACATTCGGAGTGAACGCGCACGAGCACGTCAACCCCGTCTCCGAGGTCACCCTTCACCATCGCAAGGTGTTCGCTGCCGTCGACGAGACTGCGGTAGCCGACCGCCGTGAAGGCGCCGAACTCCGTCGGCAGGACGGTCTCGGCAACTCGCTCGACCTGACGCTCGGAGTGACGGATGTAGGCGATGAGGTCGGCGATCGACACCATCACGATTCTGTGCTCGTCGGCGAACGCGCGGATCGCGGGCGCACGCATCATCTCGCCGTTATCGTGTTGGATCTCGACGCAGATGCCGGCCGGACGGAGGCCGGCGAGCCGACAGAGATCGACGGTCGCCTCGGTGTGGCCCGCGCGGCGCAGCACGCCGCCGGGAACCGCCCGCAACGGGAACACGTGTCCCGGTCGGGTGAAGTCGGACGCAGTACTCGTGGGATCTGCGAGGGTGCGGACGGTGGTGCTGCGATCCGCTGCAGAGATGCCGGTGGATTCGACAGCGACCGCGTCGACCGACACGGTGTACGCAGTGCCCTTCTGATCCTGGTTCACGGCAGTCATCGGCGGGATCTGCAACCGATCGAGGTCTTCCCCGACCATCGGCGCACAAATCACACCCGTTGAGTAGCGCACGGCGAACGCCATCAATTCAGGCGTCGACAATTCGGCGGCAAAGATGAAGTCGCCCTCGTTCTCACGGTCCTCGTCATCGACAACGAGGACGAGTTCGCCACGACGTATCGCGGCGATGGCATCCTCGATCGGGTCGAGGCGGACAGCATCACTCACGGTGCGCGACCAGACGTTCGACGTACTTCGCGAGCACATCCACTTCGAGATTCACATGATCGCCGACCTCGAGGCGACCGAGTGTGGTGGCCTGCAGGGTGGTGGGAATGAGCGACACCGTGAACTCGGCCATGTCGTCGTTGAGCGACGCCACCGTCAGCGAGACGCCGTTGACGGTGATCGACCCCTGCGCCACGACGTAGCGGAGCAGCGCTGCC
>CAXBQV010000137.1:0-2345 GCA_963978265.1 uncultured bacterium
CGGCCTTGGCTGGGTGCCATGCGTCGGTCCGACGCTCGCCGCGGTGCAGACGCTCGCGTTCACCGAGGCGAACGCGACGCGTGGTGCGGTCCTCTCGCTCGCGTACGGTCTCGGCCTCGGCGTTCCATTCGTCCTCATCGGGTTGTTCTTCGAGCGAGCACTCGCACCGTTGCGCTGGATGCGCAACCACCGACGTCGCGTGCAGCAATTCGGCGGACTGCTGCTCATCGCGCTCGGCGCCCTGCTCGTGACCGGGGCTTGGGACGCACTCGCGATCGAGATGCGCACCTGGTTCGCCGGTAGCGGAGTCCTGCTGTGATCCGGCTCGGCCTGTTCGGATTCCTCCGATGGGTATGGCGCACGCTCACCACCATGCGCACTGCATTGTTCCTGTTGCTGCTGCTTGCGCTCGCCGCGATCCCCGGGTCGATCTATCCGCAGCGCGGCACCAGTGATGCGAAGGTCAGCCAGTACTTCACCGACCATCCGAAACTTGCGCCAATCCTCGACATGTTCTCGATCTTCTCGGTGTACGGGTCTCCGTGGTTCGCCTCGATCTACCTGCTCCTCATGGTGTCGCTCGTCGGCTGCATCATTCCGCGTATCCGACAGCACTGGCAGGCGTTGCGAGCAGAACCGCCGGTAGCACCACGGAACTTCGACGCGCTTCCACTGCACGACGACATCAGCGGATCGCTTGCGAATGCCGAAGCATGGTTGCGCAGCAAGCGCTTCCGTGTGCGCGTCGGCGACGGATGGGTCGCGGCGGAGAAGGGATACGCGCGCGAGACCGGCAACCTGCTGTTCCACCTCTCGATCCTCGTCGTGCTCTTCGGTGTCGCCATCGGTGCATTCAACGGCTACCGCGGACAGGTGATCATCAAAGAAGGCGACTCGTTCTCGAACGTGCTCGCGCAATACGACTCCTTCGTCCCCGGCAGCCGGCTCGATCCGAGTGCGCTGCAGCCGTTCTGGATGAAGCTCAACCGTTTCGATGTCACGTGGGAGCAGACCGTGAACGGGTCGACGCAGCCGAAGGACTTCCGGGCGTTCGTCACCGCACAGGATTCGCCACGCAGTACGCCGCGCGATGTGATCGTCGAGGTCAACGAGCCGATCACCATGAACGGTGTTTCGATGTTCCTCGTCGGCCACGGGTATGCGGTGCACTTGCGGGTGAAGGATGCGCAGGGCAAGCTGGTGTTCGACGACAGCACGGTGTTTCTGCCGCGTGACAGGAACTTCACATCCGATGGAGTCGTCAAGATCCCCGACATGACACCGCAGCTCGGACTGCAGGCAATCTTCGCGCCGACCGCGATTGTCGACGGGTTGGGGCCGCACTCCACCTACCCGGATCCGAAGGATCCAAAGCTCTTCATGTCCGCATGGACCGGCGATCTCGGACTCGACACCGGCGCACCGCAGAACATCTATCGGCTCGACACCGGCTCAATGAAGCGAATCGGGCTGGAGGAACTGACGCCGGGGGAGACCTGGACGCTGCCCATTGGCACCATCGAATTCGTGGGGCTCGAGCGGTACGCCACCTTCAACGTGAACTACGACCCCGGCATGGGTGTTGCATTTGCCGGTGCCGTGCTCCTTTTGTTCGGACTTGTACTGATGCTCTACGTCCAGCGCCGGCGGTACTGGATTCGTGCCAAAATTGGCGGCACGCTCGAGGTGGCAGCGCTCGCGAAGAACAGCGTCGCCAATATCGACGAAGAATTCGCGGCTCTCATCGCCGCGTGCAAGGAGTGACGGTGGCAATCAACGAGACCTACGCGCTTGTGAGCAACGATTTCGTGTACGGCGCAATGGGTGCGTACACGGTGTCCCTGTTCGCGTTTGCGGGATCGTTCGCAACCGGTCGTAACCGCAGTGACGTGAGTGTGTCAGTGCGCTCAGGCGGTGTCGCGCTCGCCGAACGTCCTTCGGCTGAACCCGGACGCAGACTCGGGAACATCGGACTGTCGACGATGTGGCTCGGCACCGCAATGCTCGCGGTCGGTGTTGTCCTTCGCGGCCTGTCGGCAGGGCGCGTCACCTGGGGCAACATGTACGAGTTCGCGATCACGGGTGCACTCGGCGTTGCGCTTGCATACCTTGTGATGTCGCTGAAGCGTGACGTTCGCTGGCTCGGATTGTTCATTGTGACGCCGGTGCTGCTGACGCTTGGTGCAGCCATTACCGTCTTCTATGTTGATAGCGCTCAGTTGATCCCCGCCCTGCGTTCGTACTGGCTGGTGATCCACGTCGGCGCTGCCGTGGGAATGCTGGTGTACACCCCAGGCTTGCGGTGAAGGTCCGTCTGCAGGCGCAGGACGAGGGCCTCGACAAGG
>CAXBQV010000138.1:0-2297 GCA_963978265.1 uncultured bacterium
CGTCACCGTCTTGCCGTCGGCTGAAATGAAGGCCTTGGCGATGCGCGGCTCCCACACCGTGCCACCGTTGGCGAGCGCCGCATACGCCATCGCATTCTGTAGCAACGTCACCGCACTATCGCCCTGCCCGATCGCAAGGTTGGCAGCGTCGCCACCACGCAGCTTGTTGCCGTCGACGCAGTTCTCCTTGGCAAGCGCCGTCAGATAGTTCGCGCGCGCAGCATCGGTCTTCGCGACTTCCGGATATCCGATCTGGGCACGACGACACCAGATCTCACGGAATTGCGCGTATTGCTCCAGCTTGAATGCACGGCCACCGACGTGCCCGCTCGCCTCGCCCGGAAGATCGATACCGGTCGCGCTGCCGAGTCCGAATGACTGCGCGGTCTTCTCGATCGCGTCCTTCGGGGTGCGCGGACTGTTGCCGCCGTCCTGCAGCCACAAGTCGTAGCCGACTTTGTAGAACACCGTGTTGCAGGACACCTCGATCGCGCGGGCCACCGAAATACTGCCGTATGCCTTGGACTCGTGGTTGTGCAGAACCCGGCTGCCGATGTTGATGGAACTCGGACATGCGATCGGTCGGTCCAACGGATACCCCGCCTCGCCTGCCGCTATCGTGGAGAACGCTTTGAAGGTCGAAGCCGGCGGGAACAGGCCCTGGGTGGGCCTGAAGATGAGCGGATTGCCCGACGTCGCACTCGTCAGCTTCTTGTACTCGGTGTCAGAGATGCCGCCAACCCAGACTGCCGGGTCGTAGGTCGGGTACGACGCGATGGCGAGAATGGCGCCGTTCGTCACATCCACCACAACCGCGCCGCCGGAATCACCCTTGAACCCGTTCGCCCGAGCGCGCGCGATCGCTGCTGCAAGCTGCTCTTCGACCACCGCCTGCAGCCGGGCGTCGATGTTCGTCACGAGATAGTCGCCCGCCACCGGAGCGGTCGCCGAGCGCGTGCCGATGACGGATGAATTGCGGTCGATATTGAGCTGCGTCACACCGGGGATGCCGCGCAGTTCGGTGTCGTACTCACGCTCGAGTCCCGAACGTCCAATGAAATCGGTGCGCTTCAAGGTCCGTCCGGCGGATTCCGCATTCGCGATCTCCGCGTCGGTCACCGGCCCCAGATATCCCAGCACATGCGCGAGATTCACACCGAAGGTTCCTGGGAATTGGCGCTCATTGACCAGTTCGGCCTGGACGCCGGGCAACTCGGAACGCCGTTCCATGACCTGCAGTGCGACTTCCATGTCGACCTGCCGCTTCACCGGGATCGGCTGGAAGGGGGAACCGTTCCAGCAGACAGGCGCTTTCGCGGCACCTTTCGTGCCGCACAATGTCATCCGGTCGCGCAGCGCGGGAACCGGCATTCCGATGATCCGACTCAGTCGCGTGAGGACGGCCGCGCCTTCGTCCGGCTGCGCAAGCACACGCGTGCGATTGATCGTGATCGCCAGCGAACTCGAGTTTCCTGCGAGCACCCGACCAGCTTGATCGAGGATGAGTCCGCGTGGCGCCGGCACCACGACTTCGCGTACCTGATTGTTGCTTGCCTGCTGGGCGAAGTCGGAGCCGGAGATCACTTGCAGGAAGAAGAGTCGGCCGAACAGGGTGACGAACAACGACAACGAGAGCACTCGCAGGATCGTCAACCGGACTTCGGGTCGCGCTGCCATGGCTACCGTCGCAGAACGGCCGTCGGGGCCGGCATGAGGAAGACGAGGAGAGCGCGCACCAGCGGAATGACGATGGTCGCAAGCAACGTGCAGTACACGCCGCTTGTCAGCATCAGCCATGGCGTCCGCGAAACGGAGATCGTCGGATCACCGAGCAGCCCGCCGAGCAGCGCATGTACGAGCACCACCAGCGCACCTGCTGCACCGCAGTACAGCAGTGGCCCGAACACCGAGCGGTTGAAATCGGCACGGAACGTCGCTGCTGCATAACCGACGATTGTGAGTGTGAACGCGCTCAGGCCGATCAGCCCTTCGGCAGGCGGCGTCACATCCATGAGCAATCCCGAGAGGAAGCCGAGCATGGCTCCATGCGCCGGCAGTTGTCGCATTGCGAATGCAGCCACCATCACCAGCAGGAGATCCGGAACAGCACCCGGGAGATTCCATCGGGTCATGACCGACGATTGCAGAGCGATTGCGAGCACCATGAAGACCGCCGTGACGATGCGACGCGTGAGACTCATGCGGCACCGCCCGTGGCCGACGGATCGACATCCTGCTCCATGCCAGCGGGCAGACGATGTACAGCAACGATCTCGATCCACTGTGGCGAGGTCTCA
>CAXBQV010000139.1:0-2268 GCA_963978265.1 uncultured bacterium
ACCGATTCCCGTGACCTTCGTGGCCGTCGACGATGGCTGCGCGATCGGCTGCGCGTCGCTGCTCGACGACGACGAAGTCACCGGGTGGGACGACCACGCGTGGCTCGGGAATGTTGCTGTGGTCGAAGCAGCCCGCGGGCACGGCGTCGGCAGTGCGTTGGTCAGTGCCGTCGAGACGCATGCCACGTCGATCGGCGTCACCGCACTCCACTTGGTCACGACTTCGGCTGTTGATTGGTACCGGGCGAAGGGTTGGGACGTCGTCGGCGTCGGGGACGTGCACGGCCACTCGATGACCGTGATGCGCAAGACATTGTGCTGAGAGCAGGTGTGCCTACGCTGAGAGCATGGCACGTGAAACGACCACCAAACCCAAGAAACTCCTCGCGCCGTCCACGAAACGGCTTGCTGTCGGGGACCGCGCGCCGGATTTCAACCTGACATCCGCTGACGGCCGCGGCGTCGCACTCGGCG
The DNA here is from genome assembly GCA_963978265.1 of uncultured bacterium. Classification (GTDB taxonomy): domain Bacteria; phylum Actinomycetota; class Actinomycetes; order S36-B12; family UBA5976; genus JAKALQ01. The sequence continues at coordinate 475 of CAXBQV010000139.1, forward strand.
ATCTGCTCGAAAGAAACGTCATCGTCTACTTCTACCCGGCCGCGCTGACGCCTGGCTGCACGAAGGAGGCCTGCGACTTCCGCGATGCCCAAGCAAAACTCACGAAGGCCGGCTACGTCGTCGTCGGCATCTCACCCGACGACGTCGACAGGCTCAACCACTTCAAGACGCAGGAGAAGTTGAAGTTCCCGCTGCTCAGCGACGCCGATCTCAAGGTGCACGTCAGGTACGGCACCTGGGCCGAGAAGTCGATGTACGGCAAGACGACTGTCGGCGTCCTGCGCTCGACATTCGTGATCGGCACCGATGGCAAGATCCAGCACGCGATGTACGGACACAAGGCAAGCGGTCACGTCGACCGACTGCTGAGACTGCTTGATCTCTAGTTCGACGCGGCGCTCTTCTGCTGCGCGATCTCCGCGCGGATCTGCTCCATGTCGAGCTGCTCCACCTGCGAAATGAGGTCCTCGAGGGCGGGACCGGGCAGGGCACCGGCTTCGCTGTACAACAGGATGCCGTCGCGGAAGATCATGAGTGTCGGGATCGAGGAGATGCCGGCCGCAGCTGCAAGCGCTTGTTCTGCCTCGGTGTCGACCTTTGCGAAGGTCACGTGTGGGCGCTGCTCGGACGCTTGCTCAAAACGGGCGCGAACATCCGGCACGGTCCGCACCAGGCCGCCCACCAGTCCACGAGCGTGATGCCCTCGGCGAGCACGGTCGACTCGAAATCCTCGGCGGTGATCGTGATGGTGCCCATGGTTGCTCCTCTGCTGTGCACTGAGCCTAACGCATACCCCTAGGGGTATATTCCTCACCCCCGCGCCGGGGCCGCCCAGCGGGGCCGCCCAACGGATCCGACCACGGCTTCGATGAGCGCTGCGGCGTGCAGCAATTGCGCCTCCGAGTTCGGCCGACCGACAAGACAGATGCCGACCGGCAACCCCTGCACCAGCCCCATCGGCAACGTCAACAACGGATACCCCGCGAGTGCTGCCGGAGACGTGACGGCACCGCCCACGCTCGGATGCCCGAGCACGAAGTCACTCTTCCACGCCGGTGCGTACGTGGGCGCGAGGAGGAAGTCCGCGTTCGCAAACGCCGGATCAAGGCACTCCGTGCGCGACCACGCAAGGTTTCGCGTACGCGCGGCCCGCGCATCCTCGTCGACACCGCCCCACTCGAGTGCCATATCGAACAGTTCCTGTCCGAAGTGCTGGAGTTCCACATCTGCGTGCTGCAGATTGAACGCCACGACATCACGCAGACTCTTCACGCCCGAAGCAGGGTTGCGCCGCTGCAGGTACTCCCCCAGCCCGTCATAGAGCTCCGTGAGCAGCACCCGCAGTTCGTCGGCATGCTCCGACGTGCCCATCTCCGGCACATCGTGGCTGCCGACTCGCGTGAAGACATTCGCATTCCGAATTCGTTCCACGACGTCGTCGAAGAGTGCATCGGTGTGTCCATAGCCACTTCGCCATTGCGGGATCACGGCCAACGAGTACGAACCGCTGTTGTTGACCGGTTCCCCGCTCAGCACCTCCCACAGCAGTGCGACATCGCGCACGTTGCGCGCCATCGGGCCCGGGGTGTCCTGCGAGTGGCTGATGGGCACGATGCCGTCCGTCGACAGCCGGCCCACCGTCGGCTTCAAGCCCACCACACCATTGACGGAAGCGGGGCACACGATCGATCCATCGGTCTCGGTGCCGATCGCCAATGGCATCGTCACGAACGTGGAACCGGACCATCTCAATTACTGGCAGACGGTCGAGGCGATGGAGCAGGGTTTCCGCGA
>CAXBQV010000140.1:0-2254 GCA_963978265.1 uncultured bacterium
CGCACGGTTGCCGCCGCCGCGTCGGCGGGCGTTGCTGCAGTTGCGATCAAAGTCTGGCGCACGAACTGCTGCGTGATCGTCGAGCCGCCCTGCACCTGCCGCCCGCTCAATGTGGACACGATGCTGCGGACTGTGCCACGCACATCCACACCCGGATGCTTGTAGAAGCGTTCGTCCTCGATTGCGACGATCGCATCGCGCATCACCGGTGCAACATCCTTCAGCCGCACATTGATGCGGTTCTGGTAGAAGAGTGTGGCGAACACGTTGCCGTCGGCGTCGAGAATCTGCGTCTGCTGCGCGAGGTTCGGGGTGCGGAGGTTCAACGGCAGCGACTGGAAGCCGTTCAGCGTCCGCTGCGCAGTGCCGCCCACGAGTCCGACGGCGGGCACCAGCGAGCCGGCCAGGAACACCCCGGCGAGCGCACCCAGTCCGACCAACCGCAGGAGCGGTCGGAGTGGCAACCGGGAGTCGCGGACCATGCCGCAAGCGTAGGTCGCTGTGGCCATGGCGTGCGTGCGGCGGAGGCGGGCTCCAACACAGAAGGCCCGCCGAGCTGGCGGGCCTTCGTGTGTAGTGGCGGTGGCCGGAGAGGAAGGGGGACACCGGCCGCCGCGCCTACTGTGCTTGTTCTGAGGGGACAACGAGAGCACTGCTTCAGTCTCAACCGCGGCGATGCCGGAGTGAAGGGCTCACACCGAATTCCATACTGCTGCTTACAAATCCCCAATGAAGCGTCGGCTATTGCGACGAACCCGTCGCAATAGATCCGGTCATTTCCGACGACGCCCCACTGTCAGACCCCCTCGCTGGACTTGCGGCAGCGACGTACAACGGAGGGAATCATGGTGAAGACGGCATTGCTCAGGATGGGGATCGTGGCAGAAGCGCAGAACGTCCGAGAAACCGAGGCACAGTTCTCGGCACGACACATACGCGCATCCCTGCAGTTCACGTGGGTCACACTCACCGCATACATCGGATGGCGAACGTACGAGGCGTGGGACCAAACGCATCAACTCGCATGCGCAGGTGTTGCAGCGCAGTCCTCGATCCTGGCGATGCTGCCGATCGCTGGCGTCTCTGTGGCAATCGCCCACCTCAATCGGCGCGTCAACAGCTGACGGTTCGGACGGTTCATAGACTCGAAGTAGTCGACATCTCGGGGGAGAAGCGATGGCGAAGGCACCGGACGAGTGTCCGAACTGCGGCAAGACGAAGGGGATCCGCTGGATCTCACATCCTGATGCAGCACCGGACGACGAGCGACCTGAATGGCATTGCTCGCTGTGTCAGCACGAGTGGCGGTAGAGCCTCAGCGAGGTGCAATTCGCTCGAGCACATCAACGCGCTCATCGAGCCGCACCTGCTGCCATTCCGTTGCGCGGCGGAACTGGGACGTGTTCTGGTTGCCGCGCTCTAAGGTGCCGAGCGAGAGCATGAGCATCGCTTCTACATCTTTCACGAGATCGCTCGGCTTCAGCAGTCGGTTCGCCGGTGTCGGGTTGTATTTCAAGTAGCCGTGTGAATCGACGGTGCGCAGCAGGGTGTCGAACGCGAACCACGAGAACGACGTCCAGTTGTCCGCATGATGATCGCGCGTGTGCCCGTACAAACGGTTTCCGAGCCCTTGCTCACCCTTTGCGAGCCCGACGTAGTAAGTGCCGTAGTCGTTGTGGAGGAGGTAGACGCCCTTCATCTTGCGTGCGTCGATGACTTGCAGGTTGCCGCGGTTCTTCCCGCGCCGTCCGAGCAGCTCGAACGGCGTTCCCGTCGACCGCCGTCCTTGCCCGCGCCCCGGCGACCAATTGACTTCGTCGCGACGCCAGAACATTCCGTATGCGGTGATGAGCACGCGCACCTCCAGGACCAGTGCGGCAATGCTGACACAAGGGTTGTCCCTAACTCGATGTCTGATTACCCCCGTTCAGGACCGACCGTTACCCGATTGTGACGACCGTTCGGCGCTAATCGGTGGAATTCAAAGACAAACGGGCTTTACATTCGGTCTACTAGTACGGACACCCGAATACAGGATTCGGAAGGGGACCGATGTACGCACCGGAACGCCACCGCGCGATCGTTGATCGCGTTTCTACGGGTGGTCGGGCGTCCGTCAATGATCTGGCGGACCTCCTCGACGTCACTCCCGAAACCATCCGCCGCGACCTCACTGAACTCGAGAAGCAGGGCCTTGTCCGCCGCGTCCATGGCGGGGCCATCCCGGTTCGCCGCCTCGGATTCCAACCCACGG
>CAXBQV010000141.1:0-2233 GCA_963978265.1 uncultured bacterium
CGAACTGGATGTCGTACGTGACGACACAGATGTCGATGTCGGTCGTGCCTGCGGGCAGCTTGGTGTTCAGGAAGTAGCCCGTGCCGTTGGTGTCGGTCGCGGCGCCGCCGATGCCGTTCGCCAGCACCACGTCGAGCTCGGCCTCGAGCAGTGCGCCGAGTCCAACTTTCGGTCGCCCGAGCAGTTTCGCGGCGAGTTCGGTGTCGTGCACGGATGACGGGATGAATCCTGCTTCGCGCAAGCACGGCAAGTCCTGCGTTGCCGCATGCAGGATCCACGGTTGCGCATTCACGTACGTTGCCAATGCTGTGAACGAAGCGTCGGTGGTGGGATCAAGCAGGCCGATCTCGGAGCCTTCGCGGTAGAACTGCAAGAGATACGCACGCTGGCTGTAGCGGAATCCGCTTGCACGCTCCGCGTCAACAGCGATGGGACCTCGCCCTGCCTGCAGGCTCGTCAGCAGCTGTGCGATTCCCGACGCAGACTCGATGATGCCCGGCGTGCCGTTGGACGGCTCGTGGTGCGTGATGGGACGCGATTCGACAACGGGTTCGGTCATGACCGCACGCGCAGTGCGCGCACTCCATCCTGCAGCGGCACGAGTCCGGCCGCAGTCGCGAGGAGATCGCACCAAGCAAGCAGGCTGGCTGCTGCGTCCTCCGGCACGACGGTCCATGATGCACGAATCTCGATCGCGCCTTCGATGGTGCCGTCGGCGATGTCGCCGAATCCGCGCGACCCGGTTCTGCTCACGGTGCCGGACAGCGCGGTCGACTCGATGTGGTGGGACGCCATGCTTTCGACGAGCCAGTCCCAGCCGACGTCGAGGAGCATGGGGTCGACGGCAAGGTCGGGTTCGAGCACCGCCTTCACGAAGACCACGATTCGGGTATCGCCCTGCCAGGTGTCCTGACCGCCGGGCTCGTGGAGCAGCACGAAGCGACCATGTGCGAGCTCATCTTCGCCGTCGAGGATCTCGCCGTTGATTGCAAGGCCGTGTTTCGAAAGTCGGACGGGGGCAGGCACGTCGTCGAGTGCCACCTCCGGCCGAATCCGACCGGAGTCCCGGGCGGCCAGCACGGCGGATTCGATCTCGAACCACGCATCCCGGGCGCGCCCTACCTGTTTCATGCTGCAAGGGTAGGTGGTGGCCGAGGAGCCCCTGCGGTGCACACGCCGTACGCTGCACCAATGGCTGCCCTCCTCGCGTTCATGTCGAGCATCGTGTGGGGAACGGGCGATTTCTTCGGCGGCAAGCTGTCGCGACATCGCAGCGCCTTCGCGGTGACGCTCGGCATGCAGGTGTTCGGTCTTGTCTTCGTCGTGGGCTGGGCGCTGCTCACCGGGGTCTGGGAGTTCGGCGGCTTCTGGATCGGTGGCATGGCTGCTGGCGTCACCGGTCTCATCGGGCTCGTCGCGTTCTATCAGGCGCTTGCGTCAGGCACGATGGGTGTCGTCTCGCCGATTGCGTCGCTCGGTGTGGTGGTGCCCCTGTCCTATGGACTGTTGCGCGGCGAACAGCCGACATCGCTGCAGTGGATGGGCATTCTCACCGCAATTGTCGGCGTCATGGCGGCCAGCGGTCCGGAGCTCTCCGGCGGTGTCTCCCCGAAGCCGTTGTTGCTGGCAGCACTTGCGGCGGTGATGTTCGGCGTCGCACTCGGCTTCATGGCCGACGGAGCCCAGACGAATCCAACGATGACGATCGTCGCGATGCGCGTGATGCAGGTGCTCATCGGGATCGTGATGTTCACGAAGTGGCGCGGATTCGGAGGGCTGACGAAGCAGGATCTGCCGATGCTTGCGCTGATTGGGCTCTGTGACGTCGGAGCAAATGTGCTGTACGCGATCGCCGCGGGTATCGGACCGGTGAGCATCGTCGCCGTGCTCGGTTCACTTCCGCCGATTGCGACGGCTGCGCTGAGCGCCGTGTTCCTCAAAGAGCGGATGACAGGCATCCAGTACGCCGGCGTCACGCTTGCCATGGTCGGCGTCGTGATGCTCAACGCCGGTTAGCGCTCATACCGGCTGACGACGTAATTGGCGGCAACCCAGCGGTCGCGCAATGGGGGGAGCGTGATGTCCAACGCGGCATCGTGGTTTCCGACAACCACTGGAGCGTGGCTCAACCACACGCGGGTGATTGCGTCTTGGAAGGCGTGCACGGAACGCACGCCGGCCTCCAACTGCACGCGCGGACCGTATTGCGCGATGATCGCGGCCAGCGGCGGGC
>CAXBQV010000142.1:0-2203 GCA_963978265.1 uncultured bacterium
AATGAGCGCTTGAAGTTCAACCCGAACGTCAATCTCGCATATTCGTTCGCCTACCCAGCAGCGATGATCTCGAAGGTCTTCATCGCACCGCTATTGGTGTTGTTCCTGCAATAGACAACACCCGCCGGCGGAGGCGCGGGCGGGTGTTGTCGGTGTGACCTACAGGCCGGGGTGGCCGCTGGTCGGGTCGTATGCGTGGCAGGAGGCCCTCTTCGCGATGCCGTTCGGTGAGATACCGACCTGCACCAGCTGCGGACGCTTCTCCTTGCACACATCGGCAACTGCCGGGCAGCGGCCCGCAAACGGGCAACCGTCCTTCTCGTTGTGCAGGATCGCCGAGGAACTCGCGGAAACGGTTTCTGCTCGCTTCGCGCGACGGGTCTTCTGCTCGGCAACGTTCGGCACCGGCGCAGCCGCGATCAATGCACGCGTGTAAGGGTGCGACGGATTGTTGTAGACGTCGCTCGCGTCGCCTTCCTCCATGATCCGTCCGCGGTAGAGCACGACGATCCGCTGGGAGAGATGCTTGACGACTGCGAGGTCGTGGGCGATGAACAGGTAGGCGAGATTCGAAGTACCACGAAGATCGGAGAGCAGGTTCAGCACCTGCGCCTGCGTCGAGAGGTCGAGTGCTGACACCGGTTCGTCACAGATCACGAGCTTTGGCGAGAGCGCCAGGGCGCGCGCAATCGCGATGCGCTGACGCTGTCCGCCGGAGAATCGTGACGGGAATCGATCGATGGCGTCCTGCGGAAGACCGACCTTGTCGAGCAAGTCCTTGATGCGGGCACGCGCATCCGTCTCGCTCATCCCCTTCTTCGCCATGAGCGGCTCGGACAGGATCTGACCGACGGTCAGCGAGGGATTGAGCGACGAGTACGGATCCTGGAACACCACTTGCAGGTTCTCCGCTACCGAGCGGCGATCCTTCGCATGGATGTGCGAGATGTCCTCACCGTCGAAGGTGACCTTGCCCTGCGACACCGGGTTCAGCCCGAGGATCGCACGACCGATCGTCGACTTCCCCGATCCGGACTCGCCTACAAGACCCAGGGTCTCGCCGGCGGCGATCTCGAGATCGACGATGTCCACGGCGTGGAACGGCTTGCGCTTGGTGCCGAAATCAACAACCAGGCTTTCGACTTTCAGCAGCGGCTGGCTCATATCGTCACTCCCTGCAGGATCTTGAGGCAGCGCACTTCACGCGACTCGGAGATGGTGAGCGCGACGCGCGATTCCGAACAGCGGGACTCCGCCTGGAAGCAGCGTTCGGCGAACCGGCATCCGGATGGCCAGCCGGCGGGAAGCGGAACGGTGCCGGGAATCGTCGGCAGATGCCCCGAAACCTGGCCGCCGCCGGCGCCGTCGACATGCTCGACATGCGGCGACGATTCGAGCAGGCCCTTGGTGTACGGGTGCTGCGGATGGATGAACACGTCGTCGACACGTCCCTGCTCCACAACCTGACCGGCGTACATCACGACTGCGCGATCACAGATGTCGGCGACGACGCCGAGATCGTGCGTCACGAGGATGAGCGCCATGCCGTTGCGCTTCTGCAGATCCCGGAGCAGATCGAGGATCTCGGCCTGCACGGTGACGTCGAGTGCCGTGGTGGGCTCGTCCGCAACCAGCAGATCGGGATCACCGGTCAGCGCAATCGCGATCGCAACACGCTGGGCCATGCCACCCGAAAGCTGGTGTGGGAAGCGCGCACCGACTGCTGCCGGATCGGCGATGCCTACGGCACTCAGCAGTTCGAATGCGCGGGCCTTCGCCTGCTCCTTGTCCATGCCGTGATGGTTGCGTAGCGGTTCGATGAGTTGTGAGAGCACGCTGTAGGCGGGGTCGAGTGCGACCATCGGCTCCTGCGAGATGTAGCCGATGCGGCTACCCCGCATCGGTGCCCATGCATCGGTGTTGTCGGGCGTCATGGTCACGCCGTCGAAGGTGACCGAGCCGCCCACCTGCGCAACGTTCGCAGGCAGCAGGCCGAGCATCGCAAGTGCGGTGAGCGTCTTGCCGCAACCGGATTCGCCGACCAAGCCGAGGACTTCGCCGCGACCCACGGTCAGGCTGACGCCATCCACGGCCTTCACCGTGCCCGCGAGGTGCTTCCGCACAAAGCCCGCATGGATCGGAAAGTGCGTCCGGACGTCGGTCAGTTGGAGAATCGGATCGGAAGCCATGGCGGTCTCAGATT
>CAXBQV010000143.1:0-2176 GCA_963978265.1 uncultured bacterium
CCTGGTACGTGCACTGCCTCGGCATCGCGCCGTGGAAGGACACCGTCCAGCCGAAGACCATGCGCGACGTCGACGTGCTCGCGGGCCAGCTCGCCGATTTCGACCGGCTGATCCTGTCCGCCGCCGACTTGCCGGACGCGACTCTCTACTTCGACGACGAAGGCGGCTCGAGTTCCGCATTGCGGTCAACTTTGCTGGCACAGGCCGTCCACCATGCTGATGAGCATCGCGCACAGTTGATCGATGCACTGGAATTGCGGGGATTTGCCCCGATCAATCTCGACACGATCGACCTCTGGGCATTCGAACAGTTCGAGAAGTCGCGATAAGCCGACTGTTTTCCGTCTGCATTACTTTCCGCAGTCTTTGAAACATATCTGACGTATTACTGCGCGTTGCGTATTCGACCCCTGCATCAGGTTGCCGACGCCAACACGCTGCTTGCGTGTCGTTCCCGTGGTTGTCGGCGGGTGTCCGTACATTGCATGACTATCAACATGTGGAGGTTGAGTAAGCGCAGCACAATCTGAATCGAAGTACGGGGGCAAGATGAAGAGAGCAATACCGCCGGGCACGGCGGTGCATGTGCACATGGACGACGGAAGTTCGTATGAAGCGCAGGTGATGTTCACGCATTTCGGCAATCCGCAGCGCGTGATGGTGGCGTGGTTGGGCGATACTCCACCGGGTCATCATGACGTCGCCGATTGGGTCGAGGCCGAGCGTTGCAGGTACGACACTGCTGATTCGAAGAGCAGTAGCGGGGGGGGGCGATCGTCCCTGACACCTGCTGAGCGCGGATCACCGTGATGTGAGCGCGAGCGCGGTATCGACCTCGGCGATGAGCTGTGCGCGCAACTCCTGGGCGCGCTCAGCAAACGATTTCTGCTGTCGTGCGAACTCTGCTCGACCTTCCACGGTTTCAACGGTGATCGGGTCCAAGCCCCACTCCCGCAGGTCATAAGGCGCCGCTTGTGCGTCGAGTTGTCGGATATCCCGTGCAAGTGCGAATGCAGCACGCGTCAGTTCACTGGTGATGAACGGCGTGAGCTTGTAGCACCACTTGTAGACGTCCATGTTCGCATGGAGGCAACCCGGCTGCTCCAAGTCCTGCTGGTTCTCGCGGGATGGCCGAAGCACGTTGAGCGGTAGCGCATTGGCTGTGTAGTGGCGGTAGGCGTCGAAATGCGTGCAGCGCAATTGAGCGGCCTCAACGACGTCCTTGATTTCGGCGGGCGTCAGACGCAGCGGCGCCTGTTCGTGTCTGACCTCGTGCTGCTCGAGGCCGTACACCATCGCCCATTCATGCAGACCGAAGCAGGCGAACGTGGACTGCCGCTCACGCGTCCGGACGAGCAGTTCACGGATCCACTCGAACGTGTGCCGACGCTCCTGCACAACGTTCGGATTCGCAAACGTGACGCCGTCTTCGGTGACGTAGTGGGGCCACGTGGCATGCTCCGCTGCCGCCTCGAGTGCGATGCCGGTGCCGGGATGCCACCGACGTAGATGCGCCGGGCGATGCGAGTAGTAGTCCCACAAGAAGTCGTCGATGGGATGGCGCATCCCACGCCGGGTCCGTCGGCCCTCGGACCAGGCATCAACCTGCGCAGCGTGGGCGTCGGCGAGCGGCTGCCACTCAACCTTCGTCATCGTGCGCATGCCGGAATTCTCGCGCATTCGCACGGGTAGGATTGCAGGTGGAGCGCCGGGAAGTCTGGTCGGCAAGCACGACACTGCTTGAACGAGGAGTTGGCGCATGTCCGATAACGAACTCTTTGCACGGCCACGGGACCGCTCGTGGCTGCTCGGGCAATTGCGCGACGAAACCGTCGGCGGATTCCTCCTGCTCGGCGCGGCAGTCGTTGCCATCCTGTGGGCGAATTCGCCCGTGTCCGACACCTACTTCGGGTTTGTGGACACCCGCATCGGCCCCGCGATGTTGCATCTCGATCTCACGATCGGCGACTGGACCGCCGACGCCCTCCTTGCAGTCTTTTTCTTCGTCGTCGGCTTGGAGTTGAAGCACGAACTCGTGCTCGGATCGCTGTCGAACCTGCGGGAAGCTGCAACCTCGGCGAGAATCGTGACGACGTCCTTGTCGACCGACAGGAAGCCACCGTGCACTGCTGCGGTGATCTTGCCCTCGGTCTCCGTATCGATGCGCACGACACCG
>CAXBQV010000144.1:0-2105 GCA_963978265.1 uncultured bacterium
ATTGCCCGCGTTCGAGCAGGCGCTTCGTGCTCGCTGCAGCGACCATGAGGTGCAGTTCGCTCGTAGCGAAGTACCGAGGGAGGCACGCTCGGTGGACAACCACTTCAGCGAGACGTTCGGTGCCCCGCGGCGCTGGCTTCGACCGCCTGAGCGCGTCAGGACGCAGCAACTCGGGCTGGCATTCGTGGGCATGGCGGCGGAGTCGATCGCCGAACGCATCGGCCGCGCTTAGCGACCGGTCAGCCCCGCGGCGGTCAGCTTCTCGAATACCCGCATCGTCGAATTCGACCGGTTCATCGTGTAGAAGTGAAGGCCTGGAGCGCCACCCTGCAACAGCGCTGCAGCAAGCTCGGCGGCGATCTCGATTCCGAGATTCCGCACCGCTTCATCATCGTGACGAACAGCATCGAACAGCTTCCGCAACGGCTCAGGGAATGCCGCGCCCGACAGCGCGGCAAAGCGCTCGATCTGCGCAACATTCGTGATCGGCATGACTCCGGGGATGATCGGGATCGTGACGCCGTACGCCTGCGCACGATCGATCAATCCGAAGTAGTCGATTGGATTGAAGAACAGCTGCGTGATCGCGTAGTGCGCGCCCGCACGCTGCTTCTCAGCCAGAACGCGGCAATCGTGCGCGATGCTCGGAGACTCGGGATGCTTCTCGGGGAATGCGGCGACTCCAATGGTGAAGTCCCCCATCTCACGCAACAACTCGACGAGTTGGATCGCGTACTGGAACCCCTGCGGATGCGTGATCCAAGGAGCGTCGGGCCCGGCTGTCGGGTCACCGCGAAGCGCGAGCACACTCCGAATGCCCTCACCGGAGTAGCGGCGGATCACCTGCCGAAGATCTTCCTCCGACGCATCGACACAGGTGAGGTGGGCGACGGTCGACATCCGTGTTTCTCGTTCGATGCGACCGCACAGATCAAACGTGCGTTCCTGCGTTGAGCCTCCCGCGCCGTAGGTCACCGACACGAAGCTGGGATGCAATGCCTCGAGTTCACGCAGCGTCTGCCACAGGACCGGGTCATTGACGTCAGTCTTCGGCGGGAAAAACTCGAAGGAGAACGTGCGCTCACCGCGCGCCAAGATGTCGCGCAATGGCACGGTTGTCGTCACAGGCAAAGCGTATTCGCGCTGTTGGCCGCAAAGCCGGCGGGGTTGCCCGTAGGCTCTCCGCATGACCGAATTCGCCTCACGTCATGCCGCGTTCCGTGGCGACGTGCAGGCGGCACTCGACGAATTCATGACATCGCACGCCGAGCGCGTTGCGCAGATCTCCACCGAACTTGCGCCTGCGACATCCGCGCTTGCTGCATTGCTCACGGGTGGGAAGCGACTTCGAGCAGCCTGCTGCTACTGGGGCTACTGCGGCGCGAACGGTGACAACGAACCCGCCATCGTGCGCGCGAGTGCCGCGCTCGAACTCCTGCAGGCGTCGGCGCTCATCCACGACGACGTCATGGACCGCTCGGATACCCGCCGCGGCCAGCCGTCCATGCACCGCCAATTCGAGGCATTCCACACAGCACATGGGATGCACGGTGACACCGTGAACTTCGGTGCCGCTGCGGCCATCCTCATCGGCGATCTCGCGCTGGCGTGGACTGACACGATGTACTACGAATCCGGCTTCGATGCAGAAGCACTCGCGAGGGGCAAGCGGATCCTCGACGACATGCGCACGGAACTCATGGCCGGTCAGTTCCTCGATGTGTTGGAACAGGCACGTGGTGGTGGCGATGTGGAGCGAGCCCAACGGGTGATGCGATTCAAGACCACGGCATACACGATCGAACGTCCACTGCATCTGGGCGCTGCGCTGGCCGGTGCAACGGATTCCACATTCGAGGCGTACACCGCCTTCGGAGTGCCACTCGGCGAGGCGTTCCAGCTCCGCGATGACCTCCTTGGCGTGTTCGGCGATGAGGCGGAAACCGGAAAACCTGCAGGCGACGACATTCGCGAGGGAAAGCGCACTGTCCTCATCGCGCTCGCCCAGGAGCGCGCCTCCGCCGCAGACCGAGCGACGCTCGGTGGACCACAGCGCCACTGCAATAAGCACAGGCTGGAACAGCAGTCGCACACCGCGCGCAACG
>CAXBQV010000145.1:0-2019 GCA_963978265.1 uncultured bacterium
GAAGTGAACCGACGGGTCACGGACCAACTGAGCGAACTGCTCTTCGTCACGAGTCCAAGACCACCTTGTTGGCGCTGGCGGCCACCTTGATTCATCCCTCAGCAGGTGTCGCGTCGGTGCTCGATGAACTGCTTGGCCTGACCGACGTTTTCGAATTGAGACCACGGATTGGTGTCGCGTCAGCGAGCCTCGCCCAGCACATCGACGACGACGAACCCGTCCTTGACGTGGTGAGGACCGGCGCTTACGCGATGTTCGGTCATTGGCGCGAGCAATACGAGGGAGTGGACAATGATCGCGCATCGAGACTGCTCGAATTGTGGGGGGTGGCGTCCCTCGCCGAACGGTCGTTCGGAACCTTGAGCGAAGGTGAACGCAAGCGAGTGCAGATTGCCCGAGCCCAGATGCCCGACCCGGAGTTACTGCTCCTCGACGAGCCGGCCGCCGGACTTGATCTCGGGGCGCGGGAAGATCTCGTCGCGCGTCTCAGTCAGCTTGCGCGGAACCCGCACGCGGCCGCGCTGGTGCTTGTGACGCACCATGTCGAGGAGATCCCGCCGGGGATGACGCACGCCATGTTGCTGCGGAATGGCCGTGTGGTTGCTGCCGGAGCCATCGAAGCTACATTGACCGATTCGAATCTCAGTGCCACCTTCGGACTCCCGCTCCGCGTCATGACTACCGTGACAGCCGACGGCGTTCGCTACGCGGCCCACCGATGATCGATTTCGAGGATTATGCACGACTCACCGATGTCGAGTGGAGATCGGTTACGGAGATCCACCGGGGCATCTTCATCGCCGAAGGACTGACCACAATCACTCGGGCACTTGCTTCGGGCTGTGTCCCCAGGTCTGCGGTCTGCGAACAGCGATGGCTGTCCGGACTCGTGGATATCGGCTTCCCTGCGAACCATGTGACGGTCGTCTCGGAAGGGGACATGCATCGAATTGCGGGGTTTCACGTGCACAGGGGAGCGCTCGCCGCCTTCCAACGGCCCGTGCAACCGGACCTCACCGAACTCCTCGATGCCGCTCAGCGACTGGTGGTCATAGAAGACGTTGTCGATCACACGAACATTGGAGCGATCATCCGTTCGGCCGCCGCATTCGACATCGATGCGGTCCTCCTCACCCCTCGGTGTGCGGATCCGTTGTACCGGCGGGCGATCAAGGTGTCGATGGGCACCGTGTTCAACATTCGTTGGGCGCGCATCGATTGGCCATCGGGGCTTTCACGGCTGCACGACGCTGGCTTTCTTTCGCTCGCGTTGTCACCCAACGCCGACGCGGCGCGCCTCCAGGACGTGTCCGAAGCCGTGCGATCGCAACGACTGGCACTCCTGCTCGGCACCGAAGGGCCCGGACTGCATCCGAAAACGCTTCGTGATGCCAGCAGAGTCGTTCGGATTCCCATGGCACATGGCGTCGATTCCCTGAATGTTGCCGCCGCTGCGGCGGTTGCCTGTTTCGAATTGACGCGCTGACAACAAATCCATGACAGGCTGCAGCCGAGTTGCCAAGATGGTCCAGTGAACATGGATGTGGAACGTCGCAGTGGTTGGCTCTCGCGAGAGGATCTCGACAATGCCCGGGAGCGGCTGCCCATCCTGTACGTCGATGCCGTCCCCGTCATGGTGAACACCGTTGGAGCAGTCACGCATGTCGGTCTGCTGCTTCGGGCAATGCCGGACGGGTCGATCAGCCGCGCCATCGTGTCCGGTCGCGTGCTGTACAACGAACGTGTGCGCGATGCCCTGATGCGTCATCTCGAGAAGGATCTGGGTCCCCTCGCCATGCCGCAATTGCCTGCATCGCCCCAGCCGTTTGCCATCGTTGAGTATTTTCCGGATGGTTCGATCACCGGTTTCCACGATCCGCGACAGCATGCGGTGTCGCTTGGCTTTGTCGTCCCGTGCAAGGGGGAGTGCGTGCCTTCGCAGGGAGCGCTCGAATTCACGTGGCTCACACCGGAGGAATGCGCGTCGGACGGTGTCCGCGCCGAGATGACGGGCGGCCA
>CAXBQV010000146.1:0-2002 GCA_963978265.1 uncultured bacterium
GTACCCGCATGACGACCCCAGCGGCGTCGTGCATCAGCAGTACGGTCCGGACGGCGTGGAGCTCCCGACCTATTACGACCCGACCGACCACGGCGCGGAAGCACGTCAACAGACCGTGCTTGCCCACCTCCGAGCCGTGGTGCGGGGTGATTCGCCGATAGTCTTGCCCCCCAACGAGTGAATGAGGGTGTGCTGATGAAGCGGCTGTTCTGGTTCGGGCTCGGCGTGTTCGCCGGGGTGCGCCTGACCCGACGGGGCAATGCCGCGGTGCAGGCGCTCAAATCCGATCCGATTCGGGAACTCGACCGTTGGGTCCGCCTCGCCACCCCGCTCGTGCAGCGGACTGTCCGCGCCGCACGCACGTCGATTGAGAACTGATGGAATCCGCCGAAATCCGCCGCCGCTTCCTTGGCTACTTTGAACGCAACGGACACACGGTTGTGCCGTCCGCGTCCTTGCTCCTCGACGATCCAACGTTGCTCTTCGTGAATGCGGGGATGGTGCCGTTCAAGCCGTACTTCCTCGGTGAAGCCGTTCCACCGTTCCCGCGTGCCACAAGTGTGCAGAAGTGCGTGCGCACACTCGACATCGAGGAAGTCGGGAAGACGACCCGGCACGCCTCCTTCTTCCAGATGTGCGGCAACTTCTCGTTCGGTGACTACTTCAAGTCCGGTGCCATCCCGTTCGCATGGGAACTCCTCACCGGCGCACAGGCGGACGGCGGCTACGGGTTCGATCCGGACCGGCTGTGGGTCACGGTGCTGGGGGACGACCAGGAGGCCATCGACATCTGGATGAAGACCGGTGTTCCACGGGAGCGCATCCAGAGTCGCGGATTCGCCGACAACTACTGGTCGATGGGGGTCCCGGGTCCCGGTGGCCCGTGTTCCGAGATCTACTTCGATCGTGGTCCAGAGTACGGCCGTGAAGGGGGACCGGAGGCGGACGAGGACCGATACCTCGAGGTGTGGAATCTCGTCTTCATGCAGGACGAGCTGAGTGAAGTCCGTTCCAAGATCGACTTCGATATCGGCGGCAGTCTGCCGAAGAAGAACATCGACACCGGTATGGGCCTGGAACGCATGGCGGCCTTGCTGCAGGGTGTTGACAACATCTACGAGATCGACACCACCAAGATCATCCTTGATCGCGCCTCAGCACTCACCGGCGTGCGGTACGGCGCGGAGGAGCGCACGGACGTCCGGTTGCGCGTAGTCGCGGACCATGCGCGCACGTGTGCGTTCCTCATTTCCGACGGCGTCCTGCCGTCGAACGAAGGACGCGGTTACGTGTTGCGCCGCATCATGCGCCGGGTCGTGCGCAACATGCGCATCCTCGGCTGCGCCGATCCATCCATGGGCGAACTCATCGATGCGGCCGTGCAGTCCATGGGCCCGCAGTACCCCGAACTCGTCGACGCGCATGCACGCGTGCGATCAGTTTCGGAAGCGGAAGAGGCGGCGTTTGTGGCAACGCTCAAGCAGGGCACGCAGATCTTCGATCTCGCTGTTGCCGACGCAAAGGCGGCAAGCGCAGGCACCCCGACCTTATCCGGCGCGTCCACATTCCAACTGCACGACACCTATGGATTCCCCTTCGACCTCACGCTCGAAATGGCGTCAGAACACGGGGTGCACGTCGACGAAGACGGCTTCCGTCGGCTGATGAAGGAGCAGCGTGACCGCGCGAAGGCCGACGCCAAGTCGCGCAAGACCGGCCTCACGTCTCCAACTGTCTATCGCGACGTCATGGAGCGAATCGGCACCACCGCGTTCACTGGCTACGACGAAGTGGTGACGGAATCCACCATCGGTGGCATCGTCGTCGACGGCACTGCAGTGATGAGTGCGAAAGTCGGCGACTCGGTTGAAATCATCCTTCCCCGCACGCCTTTCTATGCGGAATCCGGCGGCCAACTCGGTGACCACGGCTACATCGATGTTGCCGGTGGCGCCCGCGTTGAGGTGTACGACGTGCAATCACCGGTTCCGGGCATGTTCGT
>CAXBQV010000147.1:0-1994 GCA_963978265.1 uncultured bacterium
TTGCGCACATCGCGAAGCACGCCGGCGAATTCGACTTCTGCATCTTCTTCAGCTTCCGCTACTACCACGCCTTCCACGGCGCGCGGGCGGCGATATCGACACCTTCGGCTTGCGGGGCCTTGTCGGGGAACAGGCGTTGCTGAATCTGGGCGGCCTGCTCCATTTCCTTGGCCATCACCTTTTCGGCGGCCTCAATGTCATTCAGGCGGGCGTGCTCGATGCGAATGGCGGCGACGTTGGCCATCACGGTGAGCAGGTTCAGATCCTCGCGGCTGAAGTCGCGGATGTGGTTGGGTTGGTCGAGATAGATGAGGCCGATGACCTGATCGTTGGTCTGCAGCGGCACGGCCAGGATGCTGCGCACCTTTTGCTCCACGATGCTCATGTGGCCTTTGAGGTTCTGGTCAATCTGCGCGTCGCGGACCAGTCCGGTGTGCTCGCATCGATCGCAACCGCCTTCGCCGAGGAAGGTGTCTCCATCCAGACCGTCCGTCAGGACGGACGCGGTGACGACGCACACCTGCTCGTGCGCACGCACAAGGCCACCGACGCTGCACTGTCGAAGACCCTGCAACGGCTGCGCACGCTGCCCGCGGTGCGCGAAGTCGTCGGTGTGATGCGCGTCGAGGGAGAGGCTGGGAACTGATGGCCCATCAATGGCGCGGCCTCATCGAGGAATACCGCGATCGACTCCCGGTCACCGACAAGACGCCGAACGTGACGCTGCTCGAAGGTGGCACACCACTGAACTACGCATGTGTGCTGTCGGAGATGACCGGCGCGCAGGTGTGGTGGAAGGTCGACGGCGCAAACCCGACCGGCTCGTTCAAGGACCGCGGCATGACCGTTGCCATCTCGAAAGCCGCCGAGCGCGGCGCGAAGGCCGTCATCTGCGCCTCCACCGGCAACACCTCTGCATCGGCTGCTGCATACGCAGTGAAGGCCGGCATGGTGGCTGCGGTGCTCGTGCCGGACGGCAAGATCGCGATGGGCAAGATGGCACAAGCCGTTGTGCACGGCGCGAAGATCCTGCAGGTCGAAGGCAACTTCGATGACTGCCTCACACTCGCGCGCAAACTCGCCGACGGTTATCCGATCGAACTCGTGAACTCCGTGAACCCCGATCGCATTGAAGGGCAGAAGACTGCTGCGTTCGAAATCGTCGATGCGCTCGGTGATGCACCGGACATCCACTGCCTCCCGGTCGGCAACGCTGGCAACATCACCGCGTACTGGAAGGGTTTCACCGAGTACCACCGCGACGGACTCGCAACACATCGTCCGAAGATGTGGGGCTTCCAAGCCGAAGGCGCAGCACCGATCGTGCGCGGCCAGGTCGTGGAGCACCCCGAAACCATTGCAACAGCGATCCGCATCGGCAATCCCGCGTCGTGGCAGTTCGCGGAAGCCGCGCGTGATGAATCCGGCGGCCTTATCGACATGGTGAGCGACGAAGAAATCCTCGCCGCGTACCACCTGCTCGCGTCCAAAGAAGCGGTGTTCGTGGAACCCGCATCCGCCGCGTCGGTTGCAGGTCTCCTGAAGATGCACGCCGCCGGCAGACTGCCGAAAGGCGCACGCGTGGTGTGCACCGTCACCGGCAACGGCCTGAAGGACGTGCACTGGGCGCTCGAAGCCGCGAAGGATCCGATCCGCATCCCGGTCAACGCTGATGCCGCAGCGGAAGTGCTCGGGATCAACTGATGGCACCCCGTCACAATCGTCCGACCCTGACGTTCAAGGCGTCGCCGATCCGCGTCCGCGTTCCGGCATCGTCGGCGAACCTCGGCAGCGCGTTCGATTGCGGCGGCCTCGCCCTCTCGCTCTACGACGAACTCATTGCGCAGATCACCGACGACGAAGGCATCCAGGTCGACATCCACGGCGAAGGCGCCGACGACCTTCCGCGCAACCACCGCATCAACGGAATCGGCATCGCACGCGATGCCGTGCTCCGTGGACTCTCGGTGTTGCTGATCGAACAGGAAGACGTC
>CAXBQV010000148.1:0-1975 GCA_963978265.1 uncultured bacterium
CCTTCAGTTGAAGAAATTCTTAACTCTGATAATTCTTTGCGTGGAGTCACGCCAGCTTTTGCAAACTGACCATTTTCCGCCCGCACGACTTCGTCGGCATCGTGCACTTCAACGAGCACGGCAAGTCCGATGGATTTCGCCCGCTCGTGCAGGGAGACGAGCGTTGGCTGGTCGAGTGCGGCGGCGATGAGGAGGACCACGTCAGCGCCCCATGCGCGCGCCTCCCACAGTTGGTAGGACGAAACGATGAAATCCTTGCGCAGCACCGGGATGTCGACAGCTGCGCGCACTGCAGCAAGATCGGCGAGTGACCCACCGAAGCGTCGTTCCTCCGTGAGCACCGAGATCACGTGTGCACCGCCCGCTTCATACGCGGTTGCTAGTGCTGCTGGGTCGGAGATCTCGGCCAGTGCACCTTTGCTCGGCGACTTCCGCTTGACCTCCGCGATAACAGCAATGTCCTCGCCGCGCAGCAGCGGCAGTACCGCTCGGCACGGCCCCATTGTCGCGACTTTCGCTTTGAGGTCGTCGAGTGACGTGCGCGACTGGCGCGCTGCGAGATCTTCGCGCACACCGACGATGATGTCGTCCAGAACCGTCACTGGGCCTCCCTGCGGAAAGACTAGGGGGTCAGGACCGATCCCCATTCACGCGGGAGGTGCACGGTGAACGAGGCACCGCCTTCGGGTGCAGTACCGGCTTTCGCTGTTCCGCGGAGCCGTGATGCGAGTTGTCCGACGAGTGCGAGTCCGACCCCGGTGCCAACTGGACGGATACCGATGTAGCGGTCGTGCAGTGCGGACGGTTCGAATGCAACGGCGAGATCGCTTTCGGTGAGTCCCGGTCCGCCGTCTCGCACTTCCACGTCGACACCACCGGGTGCATCACGCAGTTCGAGGATGAGCGGCCGACCGGCCGGCGTGACGCGCAGCGCGTTCTCGCAGAGGTTGTCGATGATCTGGCGCACGCGCAGGGCATCGGTCGTGATGTGCAGGGGCCTTGCCGGTGTCACCAGTCGGAACACGACGCCTTCGCGTTCGCATCGGTCGTTCCACACCTGCCCCGCCTCCACGATGAGCGCCGACATGTCGACGTCGGTCGGCGTCAGGCGGAGTTCGACTGCGCCGGCACGGGACAGGTCGAGCAGGTCGCTCACCAGCCGCTGCAATCGCTCGGACTCCGAGCGCATGATCGCGGCGATCTCCGGAACGTCGTCGGGATCGACGACGCCATCGGCAAGCGCCTCGGTGTACCCCCCGATGGCGGTGAGCGGAGTTCGCAGTTCGTGCGAGACGGACAACAGGAACTGCCGTTGCCGGTCCTCGCTGCGTGCGAGCGCGTCGGAGAGTTCGTTCATGGACGTGGCGAGGTCGGCGAACTCGGCGACGCCACCCTGTGGGAGGCGGACGTCACGTGCGCCTTCGGCCATGTGCTCCGCCGCACGGACCGCGCGCTTGATCGGCCGTGTCGCACGACGGGTGTACACGGAGACGACAAGCATGGCCAGCACGATCGCAAACAAGGCACCAAGAATCATCCTGCCGATGATTGTTCGCGTCGCGCGCTCGGCGACGTCGGTGGGCTGCATGAGGAACAACGAGTTGCCGTTGCGCAACTCGCGGAATTCGTAGAAGACGACGGTGCCGCTGCTCAGCGTTCGGAAGTCACTGAAGGAGCGACCCGGGAGTGCACGGTCGACGGGCGACATCGGATCGATGATCGGTGCGCCCTCGGTCACCACGACCGCGGTGACGTCGGCTTCCTTCAAGATCTCGAGCACCTGCTGCGGGATCGACTGGTCCGACGTCACGGTCGGGTCCGACCGCTCGAGGAAGTGTGCGACTGCATCGGCTTGCGCGGACAGCGCAGTCTGCGAGAGCTCGAGGGCGGAACCGTGGACGAACGGATACGCGACTGCGATCGATGTGCCGAAGGTGGCGATCAGGACGACGGCGACGATGCCAGCGATGCGGCC
>CAXBQV010000149.1:0-1957 GCA_963978265.1 uncultured bacterium
CAACACCACGTGAACAAAAAGCCCCGCAGCGCGTGCGCGTTGCGGGGCCTGGCGACCCGGACGGGACTTGAACCCGCGACCTCCGCCGTGACAGGGCGGCGCGCTAACCAACTGCGCTACCGGGCCTTCGATGCTCACGCATCACAGGCACTCCATTTCTGGAGTAGTACCCCCAACGGGATTCGAACCCGTGCTACCGCCGTGAAAGGGCGGCGTCCTAGGCCCCTAGACGATGAGGGCTCGTCACGAACGACGTCCGTTGTGAGCCCGCGAATCGTATTGGGAAGGCTCCCCCGCACCCAAATCCGTGGATCGAGTTCTTCATGTGAGCCAGTAAACAACTCCCACGGACCGAAGTCCCTTACCCCGGGGGGTACTCGCATCGGAGGCTTGGGGCAGGGATAGGCCCCAAGGAGGCTCACCATGCGCAATAAGGTTCTCGTTCTCGGCAGCAATTTCGGTGGGCTGACCGCCGCGATCTCCATCAAGCGTGAGCTGGAGGGCGACGTCGACGTCACCGTCCTGTCGGATCGCGACTACTTCCTCTACAACCCGTCGCTCATCTGGCTGCCGTTCGGCAATCGCGAGCGCAAGGACATCACCTTCCAAGTCGCCCCGACCTTCGCATCGCACGGGGTCGAGTTCATCCAGAAGGCAGCCGCAAAGATCGAGCCGGATCTCAACCAAGTCATCGACGTCGATGGCGGCGTGCATTCCTACGACTATCTGGTGATCGCCACCGGTACGAAGAACGACTGGAATCGCGTGCCCGGTCTCTACGAGAACGCCGGCACGATCGTCACACTGCAGGATGCGGAGAAATCCGGCGAACAGTGGAAGCGATTCCTCGACGATCCCGGCGACATCGTCATCGGTGCAACGCAAGGCGCCTCCTGCTTCGGCGCAGCATACGAGTACCTGTTCAACGTCTCGTACCAACTCAAGAAGGCGGGCATCAAGAAGCGCGTGAAGATGACGTACGTCACCGCTGAGCCCTACCTCGGACACTTCGGGATCGACGGCATGCCCACCGGCAAGTTCATGGTGAACATGTTCATGAAGAAAGAGAACATCGACAGCATCACGAACGCGACGATGGAATATGTGAGCGAGGACAGCGTCAAGCTCACCGACGGCCGCGAACTCCCGTACAAGTACGCGATGATCGTTCCACCGTTCCTCGGCGTCGACGCCGTCAAGTCGAACGAGAAACTCGCGAATCCTGCCGGCTTCGTCCCGGTGCGCGACACCTACCAGACGACCTCGTACGACAACGTCTACGCCGTCGGCCTCGCAGCCGCAGTACAGGTGCCGTGGACCACGCCGGTTCCCGTTGGTGTGCCGAAGACCGGTTTCCCGACGGAAACCCAGGCACATGCGGCAGCGAAGAACATCGCGGCACAGATTCGCGGCGGCCGTGCGACGGTCGAGAAGCCGTTCGGTGAGATTCCTGCCGTGTGCATCATGGATGCCGGGAACAACGGCATCATGCTGCTCGGCGATCACATGTTGAAGCCACGCAAGGCAGCCATCCTCATCCCCGGTCCGCAGAACCATGCGATGAAACTCGGTCTCGAGAAGTACTTCCTCTGGAAGTCGAAGAGCGGAAACGTGCAGTTGCCGTAACCAACAGCCAGCGACGGACCACAGAGACGTGCGCATCCATCCCGTCGCGCAGGTGATGCGCATTCGAGGGCCCGGTTCGCCGGGCCCTCACCCTTCACCGAGGGCTTTCCGCGCATGGAGCGTGGCGTAGTTGCCAAGGGGGTGGGGGTCACGGCTACCTTCTGGGCAACCAGTTGGGAGTGATACCCGTGAAAGCCCTAGTAATAGGTGCGGGCGGAGTCGGTCGGGCGATTGCTGGAATTGCATCGCGTCGGAATTTCATTACGGAATTGGTCCTCGCGGACCGCCAGCTTTCTCGAGCAGAACAGATCGTCAAGCGCCTCGGCGATCC
>CAXBQV010000150.1:0-1553 GCA_963978265.1 uncultured bacterium
TGCTACCAGATCCGCATGGGTCACAGGCGGAAGATCGCCTCCCGCTTCTCGATGGAGCGCAGCGCCTTCTGCAGGGCCTCGGGGAACGAGCGACCGAGCGACATCGCCTCGCCCACCGATTTCATATGTGTCGTCAGCGTGGGATCCGCCTGCGGGAACTTCTCGAATGCGAAGCGCGGCACCTTCACGACGATGTAGTCGAGGCTCGGCTCGAACGAGGCCGGCGTCTCCTTCGTGATGTCGTTCGGGATCTCGTCGAGCGTGTACCCGACTGCAAGTCGAGCAGCAATTTTCGCGATCGGGAAGCCGGTCGCCTTCGACGCGAGTGCCGACGAGCGGGACACACGTGGGTTCATCTCGATGACGATCATGCGACCGTCGTGCGGGTTGATCGCGAACTGGATGTTGCAGCCACCGGTGTCGACGCCGACTTCACGGATGACGGCGATGCCGACGTCGCGCATGTGCTGGTACTCGCGGTCCGTGAGCGTGAGCGCAGGCGCGACGGTGATGGAGTCGCCGGTGTGCACGCCCATCGGGTCGATATTCTCGATCGAACAGATAACGACCACATTGTCATTGCGATCGCGCATGAGTTCGAGTTCGTACTCCTTCCACCCGAGGATCGACTCCTCGAGCAGCACCTCGGTCGTCGGACTCGCCTGCAGACCGGCACCCGCGATCCGCCGGAGGTCGGCTTCGTTATAGGCGAAACCGGAGCCCGCGCCGCCCATGGTGAACGACGGCCGCACGACAACGGGATACCCGAGATCCTCGACCGCTGCGAACACCTCGTCGAGCGAATGGCAGATCGCGGAACGTGCGGACTCCGCACCGATCTTGGCGACGATCTGCTTGAACTTCTCGCGGTTTTCGCCGCGCTCGATGGCGTCGACATCCGCACCGATGAGTTCCACGTTGTACTTCTCGAGGACACCGTTCTTGTGCAGTGCCATCGCCGTATTGAGTGCGGTCTGTCCACCGAGCGTCGGCAGCAGTGCATCCGGACGCTCTTTCGCGATGATCTGCTCGACGACGTCCGGCGTGATCGGTTCGACGTATTCGCAGCCGTTGGGAGCAAAGGGCGGTGCACCGCCATACAAATGGTCGGTCGCTTCCGGCAGTCTGCCGGCGGGACTCTCTCTGGCTGCCGACGGGACTCTGACAGGCGTTCCCACGTCGGTGGGCACTTCCTCGTTCACGGTGAACCTGGCCGACAGCGGTACGAACACGCTGACTCAGAGTTTCAACGTCACCGTATACCCCGCGGTGGCATTCACGACCAGTGCTCTGCGGATTCCGCAGGTTGCCGATGGCGCGGGTTGGAACACGCGATTCGCCATCGTGAACTTGGATTCGTCGGCGGTCACTTACACGTTCCAGTTCTGGAATGATGCCGGACAAGCGCTGGCCCTGCCGATTTTGGGTGGCACCCCGGGTGTAGCAACGGGATCGATTGCGCCGGGCGGTATCGCGTTCGTGCAGAGCGCGGGCGCCTCATCGACGCGGAGCGCTACTGCCGGGCTGTCGTCTCCGCCAAGCCCAGCGACTAT
>CAXBQV010000151.1:0-1501 GCA_963978265.1 uncultured bacterium
GGAATCGTTCCGCGGAGTTCAGTGACCAGTTCGCGAAGATCATTTGCGGTTGTACCGACTGGGAGCACCAGCCGCTTTACCACCACATCGGACACCTCGTCGGTGTGGACGAGTTCGGCGAGTTGCGCACGCAGTGCCGCAGCACGAACTCGATCAATTTCGCGTTCCACATCCTTGAGTCTGTTGAGCATTGCATCGACGCGATCCGGCAACTCCTCCGGACGAACTTTCACCATTTCGGCAAGTTGCGCGACCAATGCGTGTTCGCGAGCAAGGAAGCGGTAGGCATCCGAACCCACCAATGCTTCAACGCGTCGAACTCCGGCACCGATCGACCCCTCCGAGAGGAACTTCACAACACCGAGATTGCCCGAAGTGCGCGTATGTGTCCCTCCGCAAAGTTCACGTGCCCAGTCGCCAACGGACACAACGCGCACCGTGTCGCCGTACTTCTCACCGAACAGCGCCATCGCACCAATCTTGCGCGCAGCCTCTTGCGACATGTATTCCGCCGTCACGGGCAGATTGTCGAGGAGCAGCGTGTTGACGCGATCCTCAACATCCTGCATCACCGTATCCGGCACTGCATTGGGTGACGGGAAATCGAACCGCAAGCGACCGGGGGAATTCTCCGAACCCATCTGAGTGGCGGTATCACCGAGGATTTCACGGAACGCCTTGTGGATCATGTGGGTTGCGGTGTGTGCACGCGAAATTGCATTACGACGCTCGAGATCAACACGTCCGATGGCCGCTTCACCCACGGTGAGTTCTCCGTCGACGACAGTGGCGCGGTGCACGAACATCCCTGGCACCGGTGATTGCACGTCGTACACCTCAACGCGGGCGCCGCCGGTAACATCGATGTAGCCATGGTCGCCGAGTTGTCCGCCGGACTCCGCGTAGAAGGGCGTACGGGGAAGGATGATTTCAACCGAGTCGCCGACTTTCGCACTCTTCACTGCAGCGCCGTCGACGACGATGCCACCGATGGTGGATTCCGTCACCACTTCGTCGTAGCCGGTGAACGTGGTGGTACCGATTCGCTCCATGACGTCGCGATAGACGGTCGGAGACGTGAGGCCGGTCTTGCGCGCTTTGGCATCGGCCTTCGCGCGGTCACGCTGCTCCTTCATCAGCCGGCGGAAGCCGTCTTCGTCGACGTGCACCCCGTGTTCGGATGCCATTTCGAGGGTGAGGTCGAAGGGGAATCCATAGGTGTCGTGCAACTGGAATGTGGACGCGCCAGACAATGTCGGGGTGCCTGAGCTTGCCGCCTTTGCGTCGGCAACAGCGAGATCGAAAATCTGCGTGCCCTGCTTGAGCGTCGCCACAAAGGCGGCTTCTTCGGCCTCAGACACGGACCGCACGCGCGAGTGGGCGTCGACGAGTTCGGGGTACTGCGGGCTCATCGACTGCACGGCTGCATCGATGAGTTCGCCCATGGATGGATCGGCGCAGCCGAGGATGCGCATGTTGCGCACGACCCGGCGCATGATGC